>CAZCKZ010000089.1:0-7516 GCA_964499395.1 uncultured Gallionella sp.
CGGAAAATCGCCCATACCATGAAAATCCGGCTTTGAATCTTCCCGGGAGCCAGCAATCACCCGTTCAAACCGTGCTTTTATGGGCAACATGGTAGAATCCGTGCTTATCCAGTTTTCAATTTATATATTTAGGAATCGCACCATGTTCTCCAGCAAAAACACCATTGCCCATACCGACCCCGAGCTTTGGGCTGCCATACAGAATGAAAACCGCCGCCAGGAGGATCATATCGAGCTGATCGCGTCGGAAAACTACACCAGCCCCGCGGTAATGGAAGCCCAAGGCAGCAAATTGACCAACAAGTATGCGGAAGGTTATCCCGGCAAGCGTTATTACGGCGGTTGCGAGTTTGTTGACGTGGCTGAACAACTGGCCATAGATCGCGCGAAGGCACTGTTCGGCGCGGAGTATGCCAATGTCCAGCCCCATTCCGGATCGCAGGCGAACCAGGCAGTGTATCTGTCGGTACTCAAACCGGGCGACACCATCCTCGGCATGTCGCTCGCGCACGGCGGGCACCTGACCCATGGCGCGTCGGTGAACATCAGCGGCAAGCTGTACCACGCGGTCCAGTACGGCCTGAACGCCAAGGAAGGGATCGACTACGATCAGGTACAGAAGTTGGCAACAGAACACAGGCCCAGGATGATCGTCGCAGGCGCATCCGCCTACTCGCTGGTGATCGACTGGAAACGTTTCCGCGCCATTGCCGACAGTGTGGGCGCCTATCTGTTCGTGGACATGGCGCACTACGCAGGGTTGATTGCGGCGGGGATCTACCCGAGCCCGGTCGGCATCGCGGATTTTGTCACGACCACCACCCACAAGACTTTGCGCGGCCCGCGCGGCGGGCTGATCCTTGCCAGTGCCGAGCACGAGAAGGCGCTCAATTCCGCGATTTTTCCCGCGCTGCAGGGCGGCCCGCTGATGCACGTGATCGCAGCCAAGGCGGTGGCCTTCAAGGAAGCCGCCAGCAAGGAATTCAAGGTCTACCAGACCCAGGTGGTGGAAAATGCGCGCGTAATGACCAAGGTGCTGCAGGAACGCGGCATGCGTATTGTTTCGGGGCGCACCGACAGCCATGTGTTCCTGGTCGACCTGCAAGCCAAGCAGATCACCGGCAAGGAAGCCGAAGCGGCGCTGGGGCGCGCGCATATCACCGTGAACAAGAACGCGATCCCCAACGACCCGCAAAAGCCTTTCGTGACCAGTGGCATACGCATCGGCAGTCCGGCCATGACCACACGCGGCTTCAAGGAACTGGAAGCCGAAAAATTGGCCCATCTGATCGCCGACGTGCTGGACGCGCCCAATGACGATGCGGTGATCAATCGCGTGCTTGGCGAGGTGAAGAAGTTGACGGCGCAGTTTCCGGTGTACGGAGCATAAGTTGTCAGTCGCAAGACACAAGTTATCGTTCAGCTTTTTCGCAGTACCGGGGCTGACTTTATCTTGTTCCTTTAACTTTTCAGCTTGCAGCTGTTCGCTATGAAGTGCCCTTTCTGCAAAGGCGACCGGACCCAGGTGGTTGACACCCGCGAAAGCGAGGACGGGGACAGCATACGCCGGCGGCGTCGCTGCCTGAGCTGCGACAAACGCTTCACCACCTACGAGATGATCGAGCTGCGCATGCCGCAGATCGTCAAGCAGAACGGGATGCGCAGCGAATTTGACGAGGAAAAGTTGCGCACCAGCTTCAAACGCGCATTGCACAAGCGTCCCGTCTCTGCCGAACTCGTCGATGCGGCGATCGATAATGTCACTCAAACACTCCATGCTTTGGGCGAGCGCGAAATCGGCTCGCGCCAGGTGGGCGAATTGGTGATGAAGGAATTGTTCAAGCTCGACAAGGTTGCCTATATCCGTTTCGCATCGGTGTACAAGAGTTTCCAGGATGTCGGTGATTTTACCGAGGCGGTCGAAGCGGTACGCAAGTCACCAGCGCGAAAAGCCGCCGGCAAACCCGGCAAGAAGAAGGCCTGACATGTTCGCTGCGCCGGATGACCGCTCGATGGACAGCCGATGGATGGCGCAGGCACTGCGGCTGGCCGAACAGGGGCTGTATGGAACCAGCCCGAATCCGCGGGTGGGCTGCGTGCTGGTGGCGGACGAACGGCTCGTTGGCAGCGGCTGGCATCGGCGTGCCGGTGAACCGCATGCCGAAGTGCTTGCCTTGCGCGAGGCGGGAAATGAAGCGCGCAATGCGACCGCCTACGTGACGCTTGAGCCGTGCAGCCATCATGGCAGGACGCCGCCCTGTGCCGAGGCTTTGATTGCGGCCGGCGTCGCGCGGGTGGTGGTGGCGGTCCGGGATCCGAATCCGATGGTTGCCGGTGAAGGCATCGCAAGGTTGCGCGACGCCGGCATCGCGGTCGATTGCGGTTTGATGGAAACTGCTGCAACAGAACTGAACAGGGGGTTCTTTACGCGCATGACGCGCGGCACGCCCTGGCTGCGCAGCAAGATCGCAATGAGTCTGGACGGGCGCACTGCGCTGGCAAACGGGATCAGCAAGTGGATCACCGGCGACGCGGCAAGGCTGGATGTGCAACACTGGCGCGCGCGTTCCTGTGCGGTGTTGACCGGAATAGAAACCGTGCTGGCGGACGATGCACGTTTGAATGTAAGGGATGTGGCGACCGAAAGACAGCCGTTGCGCGTGGTGCTGGATAGCAGATTGCGCATGCCGTTGAGCGCGCGCATGTTGCAGGAAAGGCATGCGTTGATTTACGCTGCTCTGCCCGATCCGGATAAAATTGCGGCACTGGAACAGGCGGGCGCAATGGTGAGCATGCTTCCTGATGGAAACGGGCAGGTCGACCTGCCGGCGATGATGCGTGATCTGGCGCAACGCGGCTGCAACGAAGTATTGCTGGAAGCGGGCAGCACCCTGAACGGGGCATTGCTGCGCGCGGGCCTGGTGGATGAGTTGTTGTTGTACGTCGCGCCGCAATTGCTGGGCGACGGCGCGCGCGGCATGGCGCGATTGGGCGAGCTGACCGGCCTGGATCAGCGCATCGATTTGAAATGGCAGGATGTGCGGCAGGTCGGGAACGATTTGCGCTTAACGGTAAAGGTGAAAAATGTTTAGTGGAATCGTTGCCGATGTCGGGCACATAGCCAAAGCAAGCGACCGCGACGGCGGCTTGCGGCTGGTGATCGCAACCAGCGCGCTGGATCTGAGCGATGTGCAGACAGGCGACAGTATCGCAGTGAACGGGGTATGCCTGACGGTCATTGAGCATACCGCCGACAGCTTTACCGTCGATGTTTCGCGCGAAACGTTAAATTGCACCGAGGGACTGGAAGCGATCGGTGCGCCGGTGAATCTGGAAAAGGCACTGCGTCTGGCCGACAGGCTGGGCGGACACCTGGTCAGCGGCCATGTCGACGGCGTGGGCGAAGTCATCGAATTTACCAATCTTGGCGAAAGCTGGAAACTGGTAATACGCGCACCGCAGGCATTGGCCAAATACATCGCGATCAAAGGCTCGACCACCATCAACGGTGTCAGCCTGACCATCAACCAGGTGGCTGACATTAAATCTGGGGACAGCGAGTTCAGCGTCAACCTGATTCCACACACGCTGGCGGTGACCAACCTGAAAAATTTAAGTGCGGGCAGCTTGGTCAACCTCGAAGTCGATTTGATCGCACGCTATGTGGAACGGATGCTGGCGGCGGAGAAGCATTGAATCCGGACAAGCCGCGGGCAGCACACCCGGCCGTACAGGATTCGGCCTGTATGCCTAATTACCCCCGCGTACAGCGCATGGCGGACAAATAATATTTCAGCCTTTGCCGTAGAGCGCACGCAACTCAACCTTGGCCTGTTCCAGAATACGCTTCTGGCTTTCGTCCAGGTTTTTGCCTGCACGGTTGATATAGAACACCAGCATGGACATCGCGGAACGGAACGGCGGCGACTTGCGGCGGGCGCTGGTGTCCGCGGATCGTTTCAGCGATTGCGCAATTTTCCCGGGGTCCTGCCACGTGAATACGCCTGCTTCGAGCTCGAGCGCAGAACTTTCACGGGTCACTCTGGCGGACCAGTTGCCAGATGCAGATGTTCGCTGTGCCATTTACCGCGTTCCTCTTTATGTTAAGACAAGTGGCCGCTAATGCCGAGATGGTAGAATCCTATACTTTGGGGTAGCGCATGCAGAACATGCTGCGCCATGCCCGGCAATTATTGAGGACAGGAATGACAAATATAGCACCGATACAGGACATCATTGCCGAGATTCGCGCCGGACACATGGTGGTGCTGGTGGACGAAGAAGACCGCGAAAATGAAGGCGATCTGGTGTTTGCCGCAGAATTCGCCACGCCGGAAAAAATAAATTTCATGGCCAAGCATGGCCGCGGCCTGATTTGCCTGACTTTGACCGAAGACCACTGCAAACAGCTCAATCTCCCGCTGATGGTGCGCGAGAACGGTTTGCCCTTGGCGACCAATTTCACGATATCGATCGAAGCCTCGAGCGGGGTGACCACCGGCATTTCAGCGGCAGACCGCGCGCGTACCGTGCAAGCGGCTGCGGCCAAAGATGCCAAGCCCGGCGACATTGTGCAGCCCGGCCATATTTTTCCATTGCGTGCGCAGAACGGCGGCGTGCTGGTGCGCGCCGGGCATACCGAGGCGGGATGTGATCTGGCGCAACTGGCCGGGCTGACGCCGGCATCTGTGATCTGCGAAATACTCAAGGACGACGGCGAAATGGCGCGCCTGCCGGATTTGATATCTTATGCGCAGCAACACGGACTCAAGATCGGCACGATCGCCAGCCTGATCGAACACCGCAGCCATCACGAAAAACTGGTCGAGCGTGTGGCACTGCGCAAGGTGCAAACGGCCTACGGCGAATTCGAGCTGGCGACCTACGTGGACAAGACCACGCAACGCACCCACCTGGCCCTGGTGAAGGGTAATATAAGCCGTGACGCGGAGACCCTGGTGCGCGTGCACGAACCGCTTTCGGTGATGGATTTCCTGGAACAAACCGATCATGCGCATTCGATCAGCGTGAATCATGCCATGCAAAAAATCGGGCAGTCGCCGGCCGGGGTGCTGGTGATGCTGCATCGCGGCGAGACAGCGCAGGATTTGCGCGCCCGCGCCACGCTGGATGCGGCAAGCCAGCAAACCGCGCAGTGGGATCCGCGCAGCTATGGCATCGGCGCACAGATATTGCGCGATCTCAATGTCGGCAAGATGCGTTTGCTGGCCACCCCGCACAAGATGCCAAGCATGACGGGATTCGGGCTCGAAGTGGTGGGTTATGCCAGTCACGAATAGTATTTCAATACCCGGATAAAGGATAAATATTCATGAAAGAACTGGAAAAAAATCTGAATGGCGCTGGCCTGCGCATCGGCATCGTGCAGAGCCGTTTCAACACCGAAGTATGCGAGGGTCTGCTGGGTGCATGTCGCGCTCAATTGATCCGGCAGGGCGTACACGAAGACGACATCACGCTGGCGACCGTGCCCGGCGCGCTGGAAATCTCGCTGGTGCTGCTGCACATGGCGGAGAGCGAGAAGTTTGATGCATTGATTGCACTGGGCGCGGTGATACGCGGCGACACCTTCCATTTTGAGGTGGTATCCAACGAATCGGCGCGTTGTGTAAACGAAGTGCAGCTGGCCTGCGGCGTACCGGTCGCCAATGCGATTCTCACCACCGACACCGACGAACAGGCAATTGCCCGCATGCAGGTCAAGGGCAGTGAAGCCGCATTGGTGGCGATTGAAATGGCCCATCTGTTGCGGGGATTGGCATGATCAGCAAAGCAATGGTTGCCGACAAAATGATATCCGGGGAAACCAGAAAGTCCCCGAACAAAAGTCCGCGTCATCGCGCCCGCGAACTTGCCTTGCAGGGCATCTATCAATGGCGCATCACCTCGGGTGACGATGCGCAAATCGAAAAGCAGATTCACGCGGAAAAAAATCTCGGCCGTTACGACAAGGAATTGTTTTCCGATTTATTGCGCGGCGCATTGAGCCAGCACGCCGATCTCGAGGCGCTGATCGCACCGCACCTGGACCGGCCGATGGCCGAGCTCAGCCCGGTGGAATTTGCGGTGCTGTTGCTGGGTACGTTTGAATTGTCCCGGCACCCTGAAGTGCCATACAAAGTCATCATCAACGAAGCGGTTGAACTCGCCAAGACCTTTGGCGGCACCGACGGCCACAAATTCGTCAACGGCGTGCTGGATAAGCTCGCGCCACAACTGCGGGCGGTGGAATTTTCGGGCCGCGCATCCTGAAGCGGATATTTCCGCATGACCGAATTTGACCTGATCCGCAAATATTTCACCCGCCCCGCACCGAACGCGCTGCTCGGCGTGGGCGATGATGCCGCGCTGCTGAAGGCGAGCGCAGGAAATGTGCTGGCGGTATCGAGCGACATGCTGGTAAGCGGCACGCATTTCTTTCCCGATACCGATCCGTTTCTGCTGGGCCACAAGACACTCGCGGTAAACCTGTCCGACATGGCAGCGATGGGCGCAACGCCGCGCTGGGCGACGCTGGCGATCGCGTTGCCCGGCGCGGACGAAACCTGGCTGGAGCGGTTCAGCGCGGGCTTCTTCGCGTTGGCGCAACAATATGGCGTGGAGCTGGTCGGGGGCGATACCACGCGCGGGCCGCTCAATCTTTGCGTGACGATATTCGGCGAAGTGCCCGCACAACAGGCGTTGCGGCGCAGCGGTGCACAGCCCGGCGACGAGGTTTGGGTATCCGGAACACTGGGAGATGCCGCACTGGCGCTGGCACATCTGCAAGGGTGCATCCTGTTGTCCGAAACCGGGTTCGCGGCCTGCGCACGTGTTTTGCACCAGCCGCAGCCGCGCGTCGCGCTGGGGTTGGCATTGCGCGGTATCGCCAGCAGCGCGATCGATATTTCCGACGGCCTGCTTGCCGATCTCGGGCATATACTCGATGCTTCGCAGTCCGGCGCGGAAATCGAGCTGGTATCGTTGCCGGTTTCTTCAGCCATGCAAACTTATGCGGCGTTGCCTCTGGGAGAACAATGTGCCTTGTCAGGCGGGGATGATTACGAGTTGTGTTTTACCGCGCCTGCCATGCGTCATGCCGAGATAATGGGGATCGGCGCCCGGCTTTCGTTGCAGCTGACCTGCATCGGAAAAATTGTTGCGGGTAGCGGCTGTATCGTGCACGATGCAGCGGGAAATCGACTCAACTTTGGAAACAACGGCTATGAACATTTCAGATGAAACCCGGGTTGGGCCGGGTTGGGTTAAACCCGGCTGGCGGCTGTTGCTCAGCCATCCCGCGCACCTGGTTTCATTTGGCTTCGGCAGCGGTTTGGCGCAAAAGGCTCCCGGTACGTTCGGCACTATGGTCGCTTTCCCGTTGTATTGGCTGCTTGCGCCGCTGCTGTCGGATGTGTCGTTCATTTTCATGCTGATCCTGGCCTTCGCGCTCGGTGTATGGGTCTGCGACATCACCGGCAAGGCATTGGGTGTGCCGGATTACGGCGGCATCGTG
>CAZCKZ010000090.1:0-4646 GCA_964499395.1 uncultured Gallionella sp.
TCAGGGCAAATTGCAGCAGGTGCTGTGCGTTGCAGTCGGTGTTGGCGCCCAGGTCGAGCATGCAGACCTGGCCGTTCCTGGTAGGCAGATACGACGCAATCGCCGGGCGGTCTATACCGGGAATGGTTTTCAGCACATAACGTGCCGTCGCCATCAGTGCGCCGGTGTTGCCTGCGCTGATGCAGGCCAATGCCTCACCGTTTTTGACCAGATCGATGCTGACACGCATCGAGGAATCTTTCTTGCCGCGCAATGCGGATTGCGGCTGTTCGTCCATGCCCACCACTTCGCTGGCGGGATGAATGCGCAAGTGCACTCCGGTTTTCATACCCATGGCGCGTAATTCGGCTTCAACTGCATCGGGGATACCGACCAGAATGATGGTATCGCCGGGGAACTGCTTCAGGTACTCAACTGCTGCGGGGATGGTGACCGTCGTACCGTGGTCGCCCCCCATCGCATCAATAGCTAATGTGACATCCACTAAACGATCCTCGGCAAGGCTAACAAAAAGAAAACGCAGCCGACCTTGAATGATCGGCTGCGCTACTTGAAGGTTTATTCGCCCTTGGTCTTGACTACCTTCTTGCCACGGTAAAAACCGGTAGGGCTGATATGGTGGCGCAAGTGGGTCTCACCCGTGGTTGGCTCGATTGCGGTCGCCGGGTGGGTCAGAAAATCATGGGCGCGGTGCATGCCGCGCTTGGATGGGGACTTCTTATTCTGCTGAACTGCCATGTTAACTACTCCTAAAAAAACTGTTTAATTACGTTTCAATTCCGCTAAAACCGCAAATGGATTTTGTTCTTTCCCCTGCGAATTTTTGCCGTCTGTCGCCTGACAGGTTCCCAACTCGTGTTTGGGTGCAATTGGCAGGCTTAACAAAATCTCATCTTCCAGCAAATCCAGCACATTCAAATGCGTATCCGCCAGAATGCTATCGAACTCTTCTTCCTTTCCATCCGCCACAACATCGTCCAATGCGTCCAGGCTTGCCTGATCGCGGAGCAACAAGCGCGTATCAATCCGCACCGGATAATCCATGCCGTTCAGGCAGCGCTGGCAACGCAACCGGCACAGGCCAGCCACGCCCACATCCAGAAAGTGTATACCTTGTTTATCCACGCCGCCTTGCACCGTGTAATGCAAAACTCCCGAGGGAGTTTCCAGTGCATCCAGCAAGCGAGGCAGCTCGGCAACCGGCAATTCACCGCTTAATTGTTTCCCGTTTCGGGCAAAATCCAGGCTATCGATGAAAGGCCGTGCATACATGAGGCGCGCATGATATATTTTTCGCCGCTTCCTGTCAAAAATCCTAAGGAATATCTTTGAATTCTCAGTTGCTTGTCCTGGCCTCAAGCTCCATCTATCGCAAAGAACTGCTCAAACGGCTGAATCTCCCGTTCGAGACCATGGCTCCAGATGTTGATGAAACGCCTTTACCGCATGAATCTGCGCGGGCAACCTCGGAGCGTCTGGCTCAGGTAAAAGCCATGGCGGTAGCCGGCAATTATCCCGACGCGCTTATCATTGGCTCCGACCAGGTTGCCCTGCTGGAGGGCAGGCAACTCGGCAAACCGCTTACCCACGACAATGCGGTCAATCAACTGCGCGCCATGCGCGGCAAGACCACGCACTTTTATACTGCGCTGACGCTGCTGAACAGCAGGACCGGCCATCTGCAAACCGAAGTGGCGGAAAATTTTGTCACCCTGCGCGAGCTGAGCGATGAAGATATAGAAGGATACTTGCTCAAGGAGCAACCCTATCACTGTGCCGGCAGCGCAAAAACCGAAGGGCTCGGCATTGCACTGATAAGCCGGATGGCCGGTGACGATCCGAATGCGCTGATCGGCCTGCCGCTGATCCTGCTGATTGAAATGCTGCGCCGCGAAAACGTTCGGCTGTTCTGAGATGGCAACGAAACCGGGCACGCTTTACCTGATTCCCTGCACATTGGGCGATACCCCTGCCGACCATGTGTTGCCGCAGCACGTTATCGGTCTGGCGCGCAGGTTGCGGCATTTTGTGGTGGAACAACCCAAGACCGCCCGGCATTTCCTTTCCGCACTCAAACCCGAGCAGCCGATTCAGGCATTGCACTTTGCCACACTAAACGAACACACTGCCGCTAATGAGTTACCCGAGCTGCTGGCACCGCTTCTGGCCGGGCATGACGTGGGCATCATTTCAGAGGCAGGCTGCCCGGGCATCGCCGATCCCGGAGCGGATTTGGTCAATCTTGCACACCGCAACGGGATTCGCGTCGTACCGCTGGTTGGTCCTTCCTCCATATTGCTGGCGTTGATGGCATCCGGACTGAATGGACAGTGCTTCGCCTTCCACGGTTACCTGCCTATAGCGGAGACGGACAGAAAAAGATCTATTGCTACCCTGGAGTCCGAATCCATCAAACGCAAACAGACCCAGATGTTCATCGAAACACCATACCGTAACGACAGGATGTTGGCCGCCCTGCTCGCCCAGTGCCGTCCGGAAACGCTGTTATGTGTCGCCACCGACATCACGTTGCCCGGCGAGCAAATCCAGACTCGCGCTATTGAACAATGGAAATCGCGACCCATGCCGCAACTGAACAAGCGACCCAGCCTGTTTTTGCTGCTTGGAAAACGTTAATTTAGTTGCCGAACAACCCGCTTTCTGGTATTAAAGCGGACTTTGATATTATCCCGTATGGAGAAGCGCAATGCAGGTACAGCCACAAAAACCCGTCACGCCTTACAAACCCAAGAAGGGCGAGGCTTACATGAACCCCAAGCAGCTCGACCATTTCCGCCAGATCATGAACGATATCAAGGCAGGATTGGGCAAGGATATTGATCGCACCGTGCATACCATGCAGGACGAGGCAACGGTATTCGCCGACCCGAATGACCGCGCCACGCAGGAATCCGACATGGGTCTGGAATTGCGCAACCGTGACCGCGAGCGGAAATTAATCAAAAAGATCAATGAGATGCTTGCAAAGATCGATAGCGGGGAGTATGGCTACTGCGAGAATTGCGGTGTAGAGATCGGCCTGAACCGGCTCGAAGCAAGGCCTACCGCCACGCTATGTATCGACTGCAAGACACTGGATGAGATACGCGAGAGACAAGTAGCAAAGTGATGTCTGTCTGGCAATAAAAAAAGCCCCGCCAAAACTTGGCGGGGCTTTTTGTTGTGCGGGCAGTTTACTCGGCAGCGGGAGCAGCTGCCGGTGCATCCAGTAACGCCTTCATGCTCAGCTTCATGCGCCCCTTGTCATCGACTTCAAGCACTTTCACGCGCACGATTTGACCCTCTTTAAGATGGTCGGCAACACTGGCCACGCGCTCGTGGGATATCTGTGAAATATGCAGCAGGCCATCCTTGCCGGGCAACACATTCACCAATGCGCCAAAGTCGAGCAGCTTGACCACAGGGCCCTCGTATATCTTGCCCACTTCCACGTCGGCGACGATGTCTTCGATGCGTTTCCTGGCCAATTCACCCGCTTCGCCGCTTACACAGGAAATGGTGATGTTACCAACGTCATCAATGTCGATCGTCGTGCCGGTTTCTTCGGTCAAGGCGCGAATCACCGCACCACCCTTGCCGATCACGTCGCGGATCTTTTCCGGATTGATCTTCATCTTGATCATGCGCGGGGCAAATTCGGAAACTTCGGTACGCGCATTGGGCATGGCTTGTTTCATCAAGCCAAGAATGTGCATACGGCCTTCGCGGGCCTGGGTCAACGCAGCCTGCATGATGTCGCGTGTGATGCCGTTGATCTTGATATCCATCTGCAAGGCGGTCACACCAGTTTCGGTGCCGGCGACCTTGAAATCCATATCGCCGAGGTGATCTTCATCGCCGAGGATATCGGTCAGCACCGCGAAGCGATTGCCTTCCTTGATCAGACCCATGGCAATACCCGCCACATGCGCCTTGAGCGGCACACCGGCATCCAGCAGCGACAAACAGCCGCCGCATACCGAAGCCATCGAGCTGGAGCCGTTGGATTCGGTGATTTCCGATACAACCCGCATCGCATAGCCGAACTCTTCCTCGCTGGGCAACACGGCTACCAGCGCGCGCTTGGCCAAACGGCCATGGCCTATCTCGCGGCGCTTGGGCGTACCCACGCGGCCGGTCTCGCCGGTGGAATACGGAGGGAAGTTGTAATGCAGCATGAAACGGTCGCTGTATTCGCCTTGCAGCGCGTCGATTTTCTGCGAGTCGCGCATGCTGCCCAAAGTAGCCACGACGATCGCCTGCGTTTCGCCGCGGGTGAACAAGGTTGAACCGTGGGTGCGCGGCAATACGCCGTTGCGTATCGTGATCGGGCGCACGGTGCGCGTATCGCGGCCATCGATGCGCGGTTCCCCGCTGAGTATCTGTCCGCGCACGATCTTCGCCTCAAGCGCGCTGAACAGGTCATTGACGTGATTTTTCTGTGTTGCCATGACCTCAGGCGACATCGCGGCCATCACTTTGTCGCGTATCGCATCAACTGCTACGGTACGAGCCTGTTTGGAACGTATCGCATAAGCCTTGCCCAGTTCGGCCTCTGCGAGGCTGGCAATCTGCGCGATCAGGGCTTCATCCTTGGCCGGAGCAGTCCATTCCCACGCATCGGCACCCACCGCATCGGCCATTTC
>CAZCKZ010000090.1:4656-7402 GCA_964499395.1 uncultured Gallionella sp.
ATCTGTTCATGTCCGAACATCACCGCACCCAGCATGACTTCTTCGGGCAATTGTTGCGCTTCCGATTCCACCATCTGCACAGCACGCTCGGTACCGGCAACCACCAGATCCAATTGCGAAGTCAGCAGTTCGGTGGCGGTCGGGTTGAGCAGGTACTGCCCGTTGGCATAACCCACGCGTGCCGCGCCTATCGGACCGTCGAACGGGATACCGGACAAAGCAAGCGCGGCTGATGCACCTATCATCGCGGGAATATCCGAATCGATCTCCTCGTCGGAAGACATCACTGTCGCGACGATCTGCACTTCGTTGTAAAAACTTTCCGGGAACAGCGGACGCAGCGGACGGTCGATCAGGCGAGAGGTCAGGATTTCCTTTTCGCTGGGACGGCCTTCGCGCTTGAAGAAACCGCCGGGTATCTTGCCTGCTGCGTAAGTGCGTTCCTGATAATCCACGGTCAGCGGGAAAAAGTCCTGCTCCGGCTTGGCATCCTTTCTGCCGACCACGGTGACCAGCACCACGGTATCATCCAGACTGACCATTACTGCGCCGCTGGCCTGACGGGCTATTTCGCCGGTTTCCAGGGTGAGTTGGTGGTTGCCGTATGCAAATGTTTTTTTATAGTGACTCAAGATAGACCTCTCTGTGCATGGCATGACGCGCAACCGCGGCATGCATTGTGAGCAAACAAAATTGAACGTATATAAACAACACGGGCCGCTGATGCGACCCGCTGGTTACAAATTTTTATTTACGGATTTCCAGACGCTGGATCAGCGTGCGATAGCTTGCGTCATCCTTGCGCTTGAGGTAATCGAGCAGCTTGCGGCGGCGGCTTACCAGACGCAACAAGCCGCGACGGGAATGGTGATCCTTGACATTTTCCTTGAAATGCTCGGTCAAATAGGTGATACGTGCTGTGATCAAGGCCACTTGCACTTCCGGGGAGCCGGTATCGCTCTTGGCGCGTTGAAAGTCGGTTACGATTTGCGCTTTTTGCGCGGCGGTAATTGCCATTGGTTTTACACTCCTGAAAAAAGTGCAGCATTCTACCCCTTAACGGGGTTGTTACTCAACCCCAATATTTCCCCCCAGAAGGGCTTGTGCAGCGTGTTTTGCCACATCGGATAACAGCCGTTCGGGAGCGAGGCGGCGACCTTGCAACTGCCCTACCCCGATGAATCCCTGTGGCCCATGCAGGCTGATCTTGCCATCCGGCAAGCCGGTGTCCAGCCCCAGCCGTTGTCCCTGCGCCAGGCGCTGGACTTGCAAGGCATCCAACTGCAGCCTGGGCATATCGGGCATCAGGCTCTCCAGCGGCAGTATGCAGGCGTCACGTTCCCCGTCACTCATCGCTGTCAATTGTTGCAGGGTATATCCATTACTTAAATCGAAATGCGCGATCGCAGTGCGGCGCAAGCCGGTCAGATGCGCGCCGCAGCCGAGCGCAGCACCGATGTCTTCGGCGAGTGTGCGTATGTAAGTGCCTTTGCTGCAGCGCACGGTGATATTCATCTCGTGGTCGGAAAAGGAATTCAGCAGCAGTTCGTGGATCACCACGCTGCGCAGTTCGCGTTCTATGGTTTCACCTTTGCGGATATATTCATAGAGCGGCTTGCCTTGATGCTTGAGTGCGCTATGCATGGGCGGAAGTTGCCGGATCTCGCCGCGGAATTTGGCCAGCACCGCTTCGACTTCGGCCTGCCCGACCTCGACCGGGCATTCTGCGGTGATCTCGCCCTCGGCATCGCCGGTCGTGGTGGTTTGCCCCAGGCGCAACAAGGCTCGGTAGGTCTTGTCGGCATCGAGCAATGCATTGGAAAACTTGGTGGCTTCGCCGAAACAGATTGGCAGCAATCCGGTGGCAAGAGGATCAAGCGTGCCGGTATGCCCGGCCTTTTCGGCGTGGAACAGACGGCGGACTTTTTGCAGTGCGGTATTCGAGCTTAATTCAAGGGGCTTGTCGAACAACAGCACGCCGTCCAACTGGCGATAATTTCGTGCCATCAGCGCAACCTCTGGACTACTTCTTGTCGTCGTGGTGATGATCGCTGGCGACCGCCTGCTCGATCAGTTGCGACAGATGGCTGCCGCGCTCTACCGAAGCGTCGTAGACGAAATGCAGCTGTGGCATCACGCGAAGTTTGATGCTGTGTGCCAACTGGCTGCGCAGAAAGCCGCTGGCGTGCTCCAGGCCTTGCTGCGCTTCTTCCTGCTTGCCATCCAGGCGGGTGAAAAAAATCTTGGCATGCGAATAATCTCCGGCGACTTCAACGCCGGTGATGGTCACCAGGCGCACGCGCGGGTCGTTGATCTGCAGCCGCACCAGTTCGGCGATTTCACGCTGGATTTGCTGGGCGATGCGATCGGTTCGGGCAAAATTGGCCATCAAAGCGCGCGCGCGACCTCAATGATTTCATAGGCTTCGATTTTGTCGCCCACCGCCAGATCGTTGAAATTCTTCACCGACAATCCGCATTCGAAATTGGCTTTGACTTCCTTCACGTCATCCTTGAAGCGCTTCAACGAATCCAGTTCACCTTCGTGTATCACCTCGTCGCCACGCATCACACGCACCTTGGCTCCGCGTCTGATCACACCATCCAGCACCATACATCCGGCGATGGTACCCACCTTGGAAACGGTAAATACCTGGCGCACTTCAACCGTGCCCATGATGCTCTCGCGTTTCTCGGGGGCGAGCATGCCGGACAGTGCCGCCTTGATCTCGTCAACCATCGCGTAG
>CAZCKZ010000091.1:0-7351 GCA_964499395.1 uncultured Gallionella sp.
CCACATATTCGTCGGCGATGACGGGAATGTCGCGGTCGCATAATGGCAGTTTCACCTTCTTGCCGATGAGGTGCTTATAGCGCTCGTCCTCCGGATGCACCATCACCGCGACGTCACCCAGCATGGTCTCGGGACGAGTAGTCGCAACGGTGAGGTGGGATAATCCTTGCTCGCTGTCTTTCTCGACCAGCGGATAGCGGATGTGCCACATGAAACCATCTTCTTCCTCCTGCACCACCTCGAGATCGGACACGGCGGTGTGGAGTTTGGGATCCCAGTTCACCAGCCGCTTGCCGCGATAGATCAGGCCTTCGTTGTACAGGCGCACGAAGATTTCGTTGACTGACCTGGACAAACCCTCGTCCATCGTGAAGCGTTCGCGCGACCAGTCCGGCGAGGTGCCGAGGCGGCGCATCTGGCGCGTGATGGTGTCGCCGGAGTATTTCTTCCACTCCCAGACTTTTTCGATGAATTTCTCGCGGCCGAGATCGTGGCGCGAAATGCCTTGTGCGTCGAGTTGGCGCTCCACCACGATCTGTGTTGCGATCCCTGCGTGGTCGGTGCCCGGTTGCCACAGCGTGTTGTCGCCCTTCATGCGGTGATAGCGGGTCAGCGCGTCCATCAGTGTCTGGTTGAAACCATGCCCCATGTGCAGCGTGCCGGTGACATTGGGGGGGGGCAGCAGAATACAGAATGATTCGGATTTGTTCGGATCTAATCCGGCCTTGAAGTAACCGGATTTTTCCCATTCGGGATACCAGCGCGATTCGATGTGCTTCGGTTCAAAACTTTTTTCGAGTTCCATTGTTCTACTTCGGGGCGAACTGCCGACCCTGAGCTTTTCATAAGGGCCGCGATTATACCAAAGGCAGACAGTTCGCTATCGGCTAAAACAGACGCGCAGTATCGCCGGCGGATTGCGGCTGGGATTCGTGAATTGCAGCCACGTCAATGCCGAGGTCATCGGGAACCAAGATACGCGTTCATTGCGTCCCGCAACAATTCAGGGAGCTCGGCTTTGAGTTCGTCGAGAGCTCGGTCGATGGCCTGGCGTTGCAGTTGTTCGAGGTGAAGGCCAAGTTTCTGCGTGAACATGATTTCAATGCGGGCTTCGAGCTGGCGCAGAAGCTGTTGTATTTCTGGTTCTCCCAATATACGGGGCGGATTTGTTTCTGATTCGGCAACAACCTCGGTCAGCATGGGCAAGTTGTTCAGTGTCGTTTCATCCAACTTGGAAGCAGCCACGGACGATTCTGCAGGCGCATCGCTAACCGGTTGTTTGCCAGATTGTTTGATTGGGGTCACGTATTTCTGGTTTTGGATAAGTCAATATGGTGAAGTTCATAGCCGCGATCACGATAGAACTTGAAACGCTCACGTCCCATGCGGCTGTCTTCCTCGTCATTGCCTATGATCTCGATGACTCGCTCAAAGCGGCTGAAGAATGGCACGCATTCATCATGCAGGTTGATCAACAGCTCATGATGAGGAAACTTGTCCCCGCCATGATCGAGTATGACTGGCCAATCGGACAAGCTCGCCGGCATTTCCCCGGCGGCGGCATTGCTGCGACAGTGCGGGATAAAGGCGCTGGGAGGGTAATGCCAGAGCAGTTTATCCAGTGCATCCGTGGTCGAAAGGTCGGGTACGCTGATGACCGCGCGCACGCAGTTTTGCATGGCCTTGTGGCTCAACTGGCAAACTGTGCGCAGTTTGTCTGGCGAGCCGGTGTAAAAGTCCACTTTGGTCATGACCTTGTGGCCATTATTTGGCGGGTTGTGCGCGATGGATCAAGTATTGCGCGAGCAACGGTACCGGCCGGCCTGTTGCGCCTTTTTCCTTGCCCGATTTCCATGCGGTTCCGGCGATGTCCAGATGCGCCCAGCGGTAATCCTTGGCAAAGCGCGACAGGAAACACGCGGCAGTGATGCTGCCGCCGGCCCGCCCGCCGATGTTCTGCATGTCGGCAAAGTTGCTGTCCAGCAGTTGCTGGTAGTCATCCCATAACGGCATGTGCCAGGCGCGGTCATATGAATAATCGCCCGCGTCCAGCAATTCCCTGGCAAGTTTGTCATCGTTGCTGTACAGCCCGGTAGCGACATGCCCGAGCGCAATGACGCACGCGCCGGTCAGGGTGGCGATGTCCACCACCGTGTCCGGTTCAAAGCGCGCGGTATAAGTCAGCGCGTCGCACAGGATCAGGCGGCCTTCCGCATCGGTGTTGAGGATTTCGATGGTTTGGCCGGACATGCTTTTCACGATGTCGCCGGGTTTGCTGGCAGCGCCGTCAGGCATGTTTTCACAGCTCGGGATCACCGCGACCACATTCAGTTTCAAGCCCATTTCGGCAATCGCCTGCATCGTGCCGAGCACACTGGCGGCTCCGCACATGTCGTATTTCATCTCGTCCATTTCCGCGCCGGGTTTCAGCGATATGCCGCCGCTGTCGAAAGTTACGCCCTTGCCGACCAGCACAATGGGTTTTTGTTTTTTGTTGCCGCCCTGGTATTCCAGTGTGATCAGTTTGGCAGGCTGGCGGCTGCCGCGTGTGACGGACAACAACGAATGCATGCCCAGTTTCTGCATGTCTTTTTCCTCGAGGATAGTTGCCTTGAGTTTATGCTCCTTTGCCAGGGTTTTGGCCTGGCTGGCCAGATATGCCGGCGTGCAGATGTTGCCGGGCAGATTACCCAGATCCATGGTCAATTTCATGCCGTGTGCGATCGCAGTGGCCTGGCTGAGCGCTGTCTGCGCGGTGCTGCCGGGTTTGCCGGTACAGCCCAGCAGGATTTTGCGCAGCTTGGGCGCATCGGCTGGTTTGCTTTTGAGCTGGTCGGAACGGTGACCGGACTCGGCAGCGATCAGCACGGCCTGCATGATCTTCCATGCTTCGTCTCGGCCCTTGACGGGCAAATCAGTGAGATAGAGCGCGGCATCTTTACAGGCGGTTTTCTGCAGTGCGCCAAAGGCGGCACGCAATACGTCGAGGAACTGTTTGCTCGCGAATTCATTGGCTTTGCCAAGACCAACCATCATCACGCGATCGGCAGCGATGTTGGCAACGTGATGCAGCATCAGGGTAGTGCCGGCCTTGCCATTCATGTCGCCGCGCGCAACAAGATCGCTTAAATGATGTGCCGCTGTTTTGTCCAGCAGTTGTGCTGGATTAGAGAGTTTTCCGCTTTCATACACGCCAACCACCACGCAGCCGCTGCGCTGCTTTTCCGGACTGCTTTGTTTTATGCTAAATTCCACGCGTTGCTCCTTATTGAATCATCGTCCCTAGATGTCCGATTATCCGCAAACTTATCATATAAAGTCAAAACCATTGCATACCGGGATTTTCCACCGTGCTTTGGTGAGTGAATTCGCCAGCAATGGATTGCTGGTATTCGCAGTGTTGCTGGGCATTATAGTGGTCAGCCAGTTGATACGCCTGTTAAGCGATGCGGTCAGCGGCGTGATCGCGGTGGATGGGGTGGTGGCACTGTTGGGATTCAGTGCCATGAACTATCTGCCGGTGTTGCTTTCCATTAGTCTGTTCATATCCATTCTGCTTACCTTGTCCCGCTGCTACCGCGACAGCGAAATGGTGGTGTGGTTTTGTTCGGGAATCGGGCTGACGCGCTGGATCCGTCCGGTTCTGTGGTATGCCTTGCCGGTGGTGGGTTTGATTGCATTGCTCAGTCTGTTGCTGTCACCCTGGTCATTGCGCAAGGCGGATGAGTTCAGGACCAAATTGGAAAGTCGTGATGATGTCACGTCCGCGACACCGGGATTGTTCCGAGAGTCCAAACAGGCCGACCGGGTATATTTTGTCGATAACGTCGATGTGGGGTCCAATCGCGTCGGTAACATCTTCGTGCAATCCAAACAAAATGGAAAACTCGGCACGATGGTGGCGAAGCAAGGCTTGCAGGAAACTTTTCCGAACGGAGATCGTTTTTTGGTGCTGCTTAATGGCACCCGTTATGAAGGAACCCCGGGCCGGCGCGATTACCGCATCGTCGAATTTGAGCGTTATGCGATGCGGATCGATGCAGCGCCCGTCCGGCAGGCCGCGCCCCAGGTCAAATCAATGACGACGCTGGCGTTATGGCGCAATCCGTCAACGTGGAATTACGCCGAACTGGAGTGGCGAATCGGTTTGCCGATCAGTGCAACGATACTTGCGCTGCTGGCGATTCCACTTGGTTACGTCAATCCGCGCGCCGGCCGCTCGTTGAACCTGATCATGGCGATCGTGCTGTACATGCTTTACAACAACATGATCAGTGTCACCAATACCTGGGTTGGGCAAGGCAAAATGTCGCCCGGTATCGGTTTGTGGGCAATTCATGTATTCATGCTGGGAGTTACTTTGCTGGTGTTCTATCGGCGTATGACGCTGTTTTCGTTGCGCCGGCGTTTGACAACTAAGCGGCCAGATTCTGACCTGTCTCCACCGGCTATCGCCCCTGATGTGAGTGAGGGAATGATTGTTCCTTATCCGTCCGGGGAAGAAAGGAACGGCGATGAACCGAGGTAAGGGCATGCACTTGCTGACCCGCTATCTCGGCCGGGAAATTTACCTCAGTATTGGGTTGGTGTTTCTTGCCCTCCTCCTGTTGTTTTCCTTCCTGGATTTGATCCACGAGCTGAATGCGATGGGGCAGGGGCAATATAACCTGGGCTATGTGCTGCTGTTCGTGATGCTGACCATTCCCGGCCATATCTACGAACTTTTTCCGGTGGCGGTTCTGATCGGTACTATTGTTGCGCTGGTGCAAATGTCGGCCAGTTCGGAATTGACCGTTTTTCGATCTTCCGGCGCATCGCTTATGCAGATGGTTGGCGCGCTGTTCAAAATTGCCCTGCCGCTGGTATTGCTGAGTTTCATTTGCGGTGAGTTTCTCGCGCCGCCGAGCGAGAAGATGGCACAGCAATTGCGTCTCAAGGCGCAGCACGCCCAGATATCGCTGAAAGAATTTCGTTCCGGCGTATGGGTCAAGGACGAGCTCAGCTTCGTAAATGTCAAGAATGTAATGCCGGATACCAGTTTGTCGAATATCGATATTTACAAATTTGACGGGACTTATCATTTGCAGTCGATTACCAGTGCGAAGCGTGCAAAGTTTATCGATGAAAAGCGCTGGCAGCTTGAAGACGTAATGGAGACCCGGTTCAGCAAAGAGGGTACCAGCATCGATGTTCAGCCGCTGCAGGAATGGCATTCGGGTTTGAATCCCGGCATTTTCAGCGTGCTGCTGGTTGTTCCGGAACAGATGTCGGCGTGGGATCTTTACCAATATACCCAACATCTTCGCGACAACCACCAACGAAGCGCGCGCTACGAGATTGCGATGTGGAATAAACTGGCTTACCCATTTTCATTGCTGGTGATGATGCTGCTGGCGTTGCCATTTGCGTCTTATCATCGGCGCGCGGGAGGGGTGGGTTCGATGATATTCGTGGGTATCGTACTCGGCTTGCTGTTTCACTTTGCCGGGCAGCTGTTTGCCAGTTTGGGTGCGCTCAACGACTGGCAGCCTTTTGTCAGTGCCACGGCAATGACAGGATTATTTTTGTTGCTTGGGGTGGCGATGTTGTGGTGGACGGAAAGACGCTGAACACTGCTGACTGGTTACTGTCGTTGCGGATCCCCGCTGGCTGATTGTTGTGCTTTTCTTGCTTGTTCAGCCTTGAGCTTCTGTTTTATTCTTTCCCGTTCTTTTGCCGGCAGTTTCTTGAATGCGCGATATCTTTTGCGGGCGGCCTCGCGTTGTTTGGGGGTAAGTTCGCTCCATTTCTTCAGGCGGTTATGGTAGCGTTGTTTCTGTTCGGGCGTCATCCGGGGATAATGTTTGGCGGTTTCGAGCAGGCGGTTTCGCTGTATCTCGGGCAGGATGTCCCACTGACCCACCATGGGGGCAAGCGCTTCGCGCTGGTTTGGAGTGAGGGAGCGCCAAGACGGCGCTGCTGCGCTGCAAGGGGAGCTGGTCAGACTCAACAACAAAAACAACGCAACTATAGAACCCTGAATTTTAAAATAAACAAAACTTTTCATTCGCTGCCGCATTCCAGACAATTAGTTTACTAAGACCTCAATCGGCAGGTCACCAGTCAAAATCGCCACATCCGTGTCGTCAATTTGCTGTTCTTGAACGTGTTGCCAGTAACTTGTTCCAGCAAACAGAATAGCGGCGAGCAGTCCGGCGGCTATCCAGGGTTGGGCCGAGTGCGGTATCAGCCTATCAGTCCAGCGAACCGGGGTGTGTGTGGAGGCTGAAGTAAGCGTAAAAACGGGGACCCGGACGGATTGTTTCTTTAGTGCATTCTGACGCGCGTTTGCCAATGCGGATAAGGTAGTGTCATCTAACTGTTGGGTGCTTTTTATCAGCAGTTGTACGACTTTTTCAGGATTTAATTCGTTGCTCATGGTAGTTCTACTCCTTTTGCTTTAAGGGAGACAGCAAGCGCATGAATGGCACGCGAGCAATGGGTTTTTACGCTGCCTTCGGTGCAACCCATCACCGCAGCCGTCTCGGTCGTATCCAGTCCCTCCCAGTAACGCAGCAGGAATGCTTCGCGTTGACGTGGAGGCAGTTTACCAAGTGCTTGCTCGACTAGCGCAATGATTTGACTTTGTTGCAGGGACTCGTCTGGCACAAGCGGCGAGGTTTGGTTTTCGCTGTCTTCAAGCACGTCCAGCACATCGAATTCTACTTCATCGTGTCTGGGTTGCAAGGCGGAAAACAGCGTTATCCACGAGGACCGGACTTTCTGCCTGCGATAATGATCGCGTATGGTATTTTGCAGGATGCGCTGGAACAGCATCGGCAGTTCCTCAACAGGTTTGCCGCCATATTTTTCCGCCAGTTTGAGCATCGCGTCTTGAACGATATCCAGCGCAGTATGATCGTCGTGCACGGCAAATACCGCATGTTTAAACGCGCGACGCTCAACATTGCTGAGAAATTGGCTTAATTCAGCGGGAGTGCACAAGATTTATGACCCTTTGGCAGAATGCGATGGTAGCAAATTGCTTGGTCATCCGCTTGAAACCATGTTGTCAGAACGGCAATGGTTGACCAAACCGTTGCCAACCTTTATCTTACGCGGTTCTATTTCTTTTAAATCTAAGGTGTTTGTGATGGAGTTGACTGGTGCGGAAATCGCTATCCGCTGTTTGCAGAAAGAGGGGGTTGAATACATATTCGGCTATCCCGGTGGGGCGGTACTGCATATTTATGATGCGCTGTTCCAGCAGGATAAGGTCAAACATATCCTGGTGCGCCATGAACAAGCGGCCATACATGCTGCCGATGGCTATTCGCGTTCTTCGGAAAGCGTAGGTGTAGCGCTGGTTACT
>CAZCKZ010000092.1:0-7331 GCA_964499395.1 uncultured Gallionella sp.
CTCTTCAGCCGCTTTCAAATCGCCTTTTGACTCGACAAGCGCCCGTTTGCATTCCATCATGCCGAGACCTGTCATCTCGCGCAGTTCCTTGACCATACTTGCAGTAATTTCTGACATCTTCTACTCCATCAATAAATATTCGAAAAATTTTTAATCCGTCACAGCGCCCATGCTCGCCGTCGACACCAGCTTGGCATATTTCGCCAGCACACCGCGTGTATAACGCGGTGCGGGCGGTTGCCAGGCTTCGCGTCGGCGCGCCAGTTCCTCATCGTTCACATTCAATTGCAACAAACGCTGGCCGGCATCGATCGTCACCGAGTCACCCTCCTCGACCAGCGCGATAGCTCCGCCCACCGCGGCTTCCGGTGCGACATGTCCGACCACCATGCCGTAGGTGCCGCCGGAGAACCGGCCGTCGGTGATCAGGCCGACGGAATCGCCCAAGCCTTCCCCGATGATGGCCGACGTGGGCGACAACATCTCGCGCATGCCCGGCCCGCCCTTGGGGCCTTCGTAACGAATGATCACCACATCGCCCGCATTTATTTTACGCGAGAGGATGGCCTCCATGCAGGCCTCTTCCGAATCGAACACGCGCGCCGGCCCGGTGATCTTGGCCAGCTTCACGCCGGTGATCTTGGCCACCGCGCCTTCCTGCGCGAGATTGCCTTTCAATATCGCGAGGTGCCCCTGCGCATAAAGCGGATTGCCCCACGGACGGATCACGTCCTGATCGTTGCGCGGTTCTTCGGGCACATCCTTCAATACTTCCGCAATGGTCTGCCCGGTGATGGTCAGTTCGTTGCCGTGCAATGCACCGTGCGCGAGCAATATCTTCATCACCTGGGGAATTCCGCCGGCTCGATGCAAATCGGTCGCAACATATTTTCCGGAAGGCTTCAGGTCGCACAACACGGGCACACAGGCGCGTATCGTTTCGAAATCATCGATGGTCAGCGTCACCTGCGCGGCATGGGCGATGGCCATCAGGTGCAGCACCGCATTGGTTGAACCGCCCACCGCCATGATCACCGCGATCGCGTTCTCGAACGCGTTGCGCGTCAATATCTGGCGGGGCAGTATCTGTTTCCTGATCGCATTCACCAGCACTTCGGCCGATTTCGCGGTGTTCTCCGCCTTGTCCAGATCCTCCGCAGCCATCGTTGATGAATACATCAGGCTCAGGCCCATTGCCTCGATCGCCGAAGACATCGTGTTCGCGGTGTACATGCCGCCACAGGAGCCCGCGCCGGGACAGGCATGGCGCTCGATCTCCAGCAACTCTATTTCATCGATCTTGTGCGCCGTGTACTGCCCCACCGCCTCGAACGAACTGACAATGGTCAGGTCGCGATCCTTGTAATGGCCGGGTTTGATGGTGCCGCCGTAGACGAAGATGGCCGGAATGTTCAAACGCGCGATCGCGATCATCGCGCCCGGCATGTTCTTGTCGCATCCGCCGATCGCGAGCAAGCCGTCCATGCTCTGCCCGTTGCAAACGGTTTCGATCGAATCGGCGATCACTTCGCGCGACACCAGCGAATATTTCATGCCTTCGGTGCCCATCGAGATGCCGTCCGAGATCGTGATCGTGCCGAACATCTGCGGCATTGCGCCGGCTTTTTTCAATGCGGCTTCAGCTCGATCCGCCAATGCGCCGATCCCCATGTTGCATGGCGTGATGGTGCTGTGCGCGTTCGCCAGGCCGACGATGGGCTTGTCGAAATCCTTGTCGCCGAATCCCACCGCACGCAGCATGGCGCGGTTGGGTGAACGCTGCACGCCATGGGTGACAATACTGCTTCTGTGGTTGTCAGACATGATATTCGCCTTAAAAAGTTACCTATAAAAAAAAGGGGCTCGCGCCCCTTTTTGCGGCTTGCTTTAAATCAGACTGCCTGTTCGGCCGGCAGTTCGGCCGGCTGTTCTGCAATCTGCTCGACCAGCTCATTCATCGCCTGGGTACGGCCTTCCAGCACCGCGTCGGCGATGGCACGCGCATACAGACGGATCGCCTGGGTGGAATCGTCATTGCCCGGAATGATGTAATCGACGCCCAAAGGCGAATTATTGGTATCTACAACGCCGATCACCGGGATACCCAGCTTTTGTGCCTCGACGATCGCGCCCTTCTGGTAGCCCACGTCGATCACGAACAGTGCATCGGGCAGGCCCTTCATGTCCTTGATGCCGCCCAGGCTGCGATCCAGCTTTTCCAGTTCGCGCTTCATCATCAGCGCCTCTTTCTTGGAAACCTTTTCAGACATGCCGTCGGCAGTCATCTGTTCCAGTTCGCGCAGACGCTTGATGGATTCCTGCACGGTCTTGTAGTTGGTCAGCATGCCGCCCAGCCAGCGATGATTCACAAACGGGGAATCCGCGCGCGTCGCTTCTTCCTGCAGGATATCGCGTGCCTGGCGCTTGGTCGCAACGAACAGGATGGTGCCCTTCTTCGCGGACAGTTTGCGCACGAAGTTTTCCGCCTCGGTGAACATCGTGACGGTTTTTTCCAGATTGATGATGTGAATTTTGTTGCGATGACCGAAGATGAACGGCGCCATCTTCGGGTTCCAGAAACGGGTCTGGTGTCCGAAATGAACACCGGCTTCCAGCATTTGACGCATGGTTACAGACATGATTGCTCCAATCGTAAGGGTTATTGACTACCGCTCACCAGCCTGACCCAAACGGATGTTGAAAAACTGCTGTGTGGCGATGCTGCTGCGTTGGAAGCTTGCTCAAAATGCCCGTTTACTGTGTGTAAACTCCGCTTTTTCGCCAGCTTCCGCCTTGCCTGACCGCCCCTCGCTACGTCTTTCAATCACGCCGTTATGAGCACCCCAACTTGTGCGAACGGGAAATTTGCTCCGGACTATCCCGGAGCGGCGCGCATTCTACCACCAATGCGGTGCGACACTCAACCTGATTTGACGTGTAATTGTCTGTTTCCTCGAAAACTAATACTGAATACTTGAAGTGGATACAGCCGCGGGCCTAAACCCCTTCAATTGGAGGGCTCCAGTTCCTTGAGCTTGCGCTGATAATCATCGTAACTGTCCCGCTTCCCGCAGTTTTCCTCTGATGGATTCTTCAGGCACTCCTGCTCGCGAACATTCTGCAGCGTTTCATAGGCGGTTCGCTTCGCCGTTTCGCTGCTGCATCCGGACATGGCAGCGATCATTGCCAGGAACAATACTTTAACCAGGACTCCCATGAATTCCTCCATATAAAAATTTACTCGCGCAAAATCACCAATGGCGGCAGCATGGTCAACCGTCGCGTGCCCAGCCATCCCGCCATCATCACCACACACATCCCGCCCAGGCCACCGGTCAGCCAGATGGTGATGCCGGTCTGATAGGGAATATCCAGCACACGGTTCGCCAGCACCCAGCCCAGCAACACCGCACCCAGTGCCGCGAACAGGCCGCTCAACAATCCCAGCACGGCAAACTCGCTCAGGTGCAGCCTCCGCAAGTAGCGGCCGTCGGCGCCCAGCGTGCGCAGGATCGCGGCCTCATGGATGCGTTCATCCTGCGTCGCGAGCAATGCGGCATACAGCACGGCCACCCCGCTCAGCAGCGTGAACATGAACACCGCACTCATGGTCTGCGAGATCTGGTCCATGATATGGCGCACCTGCGCTATCATCGCCTCGACATCGATCAGCAGCAGGTTGGGGAAGGCTTTGATCAGCGCATTCATGGCTTGCGCCCGGTCCGGCGGCAGATAAAAACTGGTGATGTAGCTGGCCGGAAAATCCTCCAGCATGCCGGGCGCGGCGATCACGAAAAAATTCACCTGCATCGAATCCCATTCCACCTTGCGCAGATTCACCACCTTCGCACTGAACTTGTTTCCCGCCACATCGTAGGTCAGCGTGTCGCCCATATGGATGCCCAGCGTTTTGGCGATACCTTCTTCCAGCGACAACTGCCCAAATGTGCCTTGTCCCCGCAAGGGGGACGCCGGTGGGTGCCCGACGCCTTCGGCATCACCCTTCCGCAGGAACCATTTCCCCCGGACAAGTTCGTTGCCAGTCGGCAAATGATCCAGCCACGACAGGTTGGTCTCGCGCTCGACCAGCGCGCGTGCGCGCGGATCGGGGTAATCGTCCCCGCTGATCGCGCGATTGTTGATCGCCACCAGCCGGCCGCGCACCATCGGGAACAATTCCGGCCGCGGCAATTTCTGCCGCGCGAAAAAATCCAGCACCGCCGCGCGCTGGTCGGGCTGGATGTTGACGATAAACCGGTTGGGCGCATCCGGCGGCAGGCGCGAACGCCAGCTGTCCATCAGCTCGGCGCGCACGAAGGTGAGCAGCAGCAGCGCCATGCCGCCCAGGCTGAGCGCGACGATCTGTACCGCATTGCTGCGCGCATGCCGCGCCAGGTTGGAAAATGCATGACTGCCGAATCTGGCCAGTGCGCGCACGATCGACCATGCCAGCAAACCGAATAACAGCAAGCCCGCGATCAATCCGCCCAATACGATCAGGCCCAGCTTGAGCGACCCGGCCTGCCACAGAAACAGGATACACAGCACTGCGCCGCCGGAGGCATACAACAAACCGGTGCCCGCTTCCGGCGCGCCCAGTTCCCGGCGGATCACGCGCAATGGCGAAACGCTTTTCAATTGCCACAACGGCAAGAACGCGAAGCCCAGCAACAATGCCATTCCGCTGGCGGCAGCCTGCCACACCGGCGTCCAGCCGGGTGCGGGCAAGGCGGCATCGCGCATCGAAGCGATGGATTCCACCAGTGCGGCCTGCGACATATAACCGAGCAACTCACCCAGCAGCACGGCACATACGCCGAGCAGCAGGAACTGGTACAGGAAGATGCGCAGCACCTGAGCCTGGTTTGCGCCGAGACAGCGCATCATCGCGCAGGCATCCAGATGGCGCGAAATGAAATGCCGCGAGGCCAGCGCGAGTGCGACACCCGCCAGCATCACGGCGGTGAGCGCAGCCAGACCGAGAAAATGTTCGGCGCGGTCCAGCGCGCTGCGAATCTCGGGACGCGCATCGCGCACATCCTCCATCTTTTCTCCCAGCGTCAACCGGGTTTTCAGCCAGGTGCGCAGATTTGCGACCTGCTTCGCATTGCCTGCCACCATCAAACGGTAACCGATACGGCTGCCTTCCTGTATCAATCCGCTGGCGGGCAAGTCGGCAGCATTCAGGATCACGCGTGGCGCAAAACTGGCAAAGCCGACCGACTGATCCACGAAACGCACCACCCGCGCCGCTACCCTCAAATGCAGCTCACCGACACCAACCTCGTCGCCCAGTTGCAACCCCAGGCGCTGCATCAAACGCTCATCCGCCCACAAGGTACCGCGCGCGGGGATAATGCTGTTTTCGTTCCGGATGACATGCTGCGTGCCATCATCGATGATGATCTTGCCGCGCAAGGGATATCCTTGTTCCACCGACATGATGTCTGCCAGCAGGTTCTGATTCTTGCCCCTCACCATGCTGGGAAAAGCATCCGATTCAATCACGCGCAGCCCGCGCTGCAACGCAGCATCGCGATACGCTTGCGGCAATGGTCGTGTCGAAGAAATGCGCAAGTCCGCGCCAATCAGGCTGGTTGCCTCCTGTTGCAGCGCCAGCCGTACGCGGTCGGCGAACAGCCCGACCGTGGCGATACTGGCCACCGCCAGCACCAGCGCGATCAGCAGCACGCGCCATTCCCCGGCGCGCCAGTCGCGGCGGAGCAGATTGAGTGAGAGGCGGAGCAGGTTCATACCTCATCCCCTCGCCCGTTTACGGGAGAGGGGCCAGGGGAGAGGGTCTCTGAGGTGCCAGCCTCGTTCTCGATAGCAAGCCGTATCCGCTCCAGCACACTTTCCGTTTCATTCATCAATTCGTTATTCCAGAATCTCAGCACCGTATAGCCCTCGCTTCTTAACCACGCATCCCGTTCCTGGTCATACGCTACACTCTCAGCATGCTGCCCGCCATCCAGCTCAATGATCAATTTCTCTTCCAGACAAATAAAATCCACCACGTAACGACCGATCGGTTTTTGCCGCTTGAATTTTCTTCCCATGAAAAGATGCGCGCGCAAGTGATACCACAGCTTCTGCTCCGCATCGGTCATGGTGCGGCGTAAGGACCTTGCGTTATCCAGCAGACTCATGTTCGCCCTCTCCCCTGCCCCTCTCCCACAAGTGTGAGAGGGGAAATGCACAGCACGCGCCAGTCGCGACGGAGAATGTTGAGGGAGAGGCGGAGGAGGCTCATTTCTTATTCAAGATAAATATGGTTTATCCAAAGTTAACATTGACTCTCGTGCATCATGCTCACTATAGCTTCTGCATGAAGTCTGCAAATTCTGAAGATGTGAACAAAACTTTTCGTTGCGGCCTCCACAAGTCATTGAACGCACACTTCAAAAAGCCCTTCTCATTGGAGACAAGAACATCAGCATGTAGCAAGCGAGTCATCAAGTCGAGATCAACCTGAGCGTTTTCATCGAGGGCATTGTTGCTCTTCGTCATCGCGTGGTAAGCCATGTAGAGATTATTAACAACAAACTGGCTGAAATAGGGATATTGCTTCTTCGCGCGCGACCAGCGCCCCGAGATAGCGTGGGGGCCATTGGCTTTGAAGATCGAATGAATAAGCTGGTCGCCAGTGTAATCCACTTCGGATTCCAAAAAGATACCAAGATTGCTAGCGCCATACTTCTCTGAATGATAACCAGCAGACTTTGGCCTGTCGGCTATTTCTTGTCGCATCAATCCTAATACCTCTCGCATGGAAGCCCTTTTCTTCTTTTCGATGTCGCGCTCACTTTGGGACGAGTGCCACAACTCCCATGAACCATCCATAGGAATGCTAGAGATACCCTCAACAAACCTCTCATAGTCGCGACGAGTCATGAAAATACGCGCATTTAGCCCGCGTCCTTGAACAAGCTCCTCGTGCCAAATGCTATCAAGGAGCTTGCATATCTTTTGACCGGCAGTATCGACAATGAATGGCAGCCAGCGCTTAATAAGGTCGTCGCGCTTGCGCTCTATCATGTAGGCGTTCAACGTTTCCTCAATAAGAGCATCGCTATAGACAGGAACAATTCGACCACTATGGCAGAGCTTGCGCATAGGCCCTTGCTCCAGCAACTCAAAGTTGCCTTGCATGAATGCGTTGGTATCGAAAACTATACGAAGCGGAGTCATAATTTATTCTATTAATCCTCACGTGAATGGAATGCAGTATTGTGCACTACATCACCCGCCCATCCGCCAAGTGCAACTGCCGGTTGCAGCGCCGCGCCAGTGCTTCGTCGTGGGTGACGAGAATCAGCGTGGTGCCCTGC
>CAZCKZ010000093.1:0-7277 GCA_964499395.1 uncultured Gallionella sp.
CGTTTGACCGTTATGGTGGTTGTAAATCTTGCCGAGGAACTTGCGTACTTCGGTAATCTTGGCGTTGGTTTGCAACATTTCGTCGATCTTCTTGCCCAGCCCTTTGGCGGCCCAGCCCAGGTGTGTTTCGAGAATCTGGCCGATGTTCATACGCGACGGCACGCCGAGCGGATTCAATACCACGTCGACCGGTGTGCCATCCGCCATGTACGGCATGTCTTCGACCGGCACGATGCGCGATACCACACCCTTGTTGCCGTGGCGGCCGGCCATCTTGTCACCGGGCTGCAGACGGCGTTTCACCGCAACATAAACCTTGACCATTTTCTGCACACCGGCCTGCAGTTCATCGCCTTGCGTCAGCTTCCGCTTCTTGAGCTCGAATGCGTCATCGAATTCCGCACGCTTCTGTGCCAGACCTTCCTTCACCTGCTCCATCTGGGCGGCCACTTCTTCACTGGCAACGCGGATATCGAACCAATGGTGAGGCTCAACGCTGTGCAGATACTCTTTGGTCAGCTTGGTTCCTTTGGCCATTTTTTTCGGGCCTCCGTTGGCCACTTTGCCATTCAACAGCTTTTCCAGACGCGCGAACACGTCGTCTTCCACGATGCGCATCTGGTCGACCAGATCCTTTTTGTAGCGATTCAGTTCGTCATCGATGATCTGCTGGGCGCGTTTGTCGCGCTGCAAGCCTTCGCGAGTGAACACCTGCACATCGATCACCGTCCCGGAACTGCCGGTCGGCACGCGCAGGCTGGTATCCTTTACGTCCGAGGCTTTCTCGCCAAAGATCGCGCGCAGCAGCTTTTCTTCCGGCGTCAGCTGGGTTTCACCCTTGGGTGTGACCTTGCCCACCAGTACGTCGCCGACCGCCACTTCCGCGCCGATATGTACGATGCCGCATTCGTCCAGACGTGCCAGCTGGGCTTCGGCCAGATTCGGGATATCGCGGGTGATTTCTTCCGCACCGAGCTTGGTATCGCGTGCTGCGATGGTCAATTCCTCGATGTGTATGGAGGTGAAACGATCCTGCGCCGATACGCGCTCGGAAATCAGAATCGAGTCCTCGTAGTTGTAGCCATTCCACGGCATGAACGCGACCAGCATGTTCTGGCCCAGCGCCAGTTCACCCATATCGGTGGATGCGCCATCGGCCACCACGTCGCCGCGGTTGATCAGATCGCCCACCTTGACCAGCGGCCGCTGGTTGATATTGGTGTTCTGGTTGGAACGGGTGTACTTGGTCAGATTGTAGATATCCACACCGACTTCGCCGGCGGTGGTCTCTTCGTCGTTCACACGCACCACGATGCGGGCCGCATCGACATAATCGATGCGTCCACCGCGCCAGGCCTGTACGGTGGTGCCGGAGTCCACCGCTACGGTGCGCTCGAGGCCGGTTCCCACCAGCGGCTTTTCCGCACGCAGGCAGGGTACTGCCTGGCGCTGCATGTTGGCGCCCATCAGGGCACGGTTGGCATCGTCGTGTTCCAGGAACGGGATCAGCGAGGCCGCGACCGACACCACCTGAGAAGGCGACACGTCCATGTATTCCATCTGGTCCGGGGCCGACAGCACGAATTCGTTGTGATGGCGCGCCGACACGATATCGTTGGTGAAATGGCCTCTCTTGTCCAACTCGGCATTCGCCTGGGCGATGGTAAATTTGCCCTCCTCGATCGCCGACAGGTAATCGACTTCATCGGATACCTTGCCCTTGGACACTTTGCGGTAGGGTGTTTCGATGAAACCGTATTCATTGGTGCGCGCATACAATGCCAACGAATTGATCAGGCCGATATTCGGCCCTTCCGGGGTCTCGATCGGGCAGATGCGGCCATAGTGGGTCGGATGCACGTCGCGCACCTCGAAGCCGGCGCGCTCGCGGGTCAGGCCGCCCGGTCCCAGCGCGGAGATCCGGCGCTTGTGGGTGATTTCCGACAGGGGATTGGTCTGGTCCATGAACTGCGACAGCTGGCTGGAACCGAAAAATTCCTTGACAGCCGCCGAGATCGGCTTGGCATTGATCAGATCATGCGGCATCAGGTTGTCGGTCTCGGCTTGGCCGAGGCGTTCCTTGACGGCGCGCTCAACACGCGCCAAGCCGGCGCGGAACTGGTTTTCGGCCAATTCGCCCACGGCGCGCACGCGACGGTTGCCGAGGTGGTCGATGTCATCGATCTCGCCGTGCCCGTTGCGCAACTCAACCAGAATTTTCACCACCGCAACGATATCTTCATTGGACAAAATCGATGCACCGGTAAGCTCTTCACGGCCCACACGGCGGTTGAACTTCATGCGGCCCACGACTGAAAGGTCATAGCGATCGCTGTTAAAGAACAGACCGTTGAACAGATTTTCCACCGCCTCTTCGGTGGGCGGCTCGCCGGGGCGCATCATGCGGTATATCGCCACGCGTGCAGTCCATTGATCTGTGGTTTCGTCGGTGCGCAGGGTTTGCGATATGAACACGCCATGATCCAGATCATTGGTGTACAGGGTGCTGATTTTCTTGATGCCCGCGGCTTGCATAGCATGCAGCATGGCCTCGGTGATCTCGTCATTGGCGTTGGCGATAATTTCGCCGCTTTCCTTGTCCACCACATTTTCCGCAATCACACGGCCGATCAGGAATTCTTCGGTTACATCCAGCTTGGTAATACCCGCTTCTTCCATCTCACGGATATGGCGCACGGTGATGCGCTTGTCCTTGGCCACGATGACCTTGCCGGATTTGCCCAGAATGTCGAAACGCGCCGTATCGCCGCGCAGACGTTCCGGCACCACCTCGAACTGTATTCCCTTTTTGCTCAGGTGGAACGCGTCAAACTCGAAGAACATCTTGAGCATGTCTTCGTTGTTATAACCCAGCGAGCGCAACAATATGGTGACCGGCATCTTGCGGCGGCGGTCGATACGGAAGTACACGTAGTCCTTCGCGTCGAATTCGAAATCCAGCCACGAGCCGCGGTAAGGAATGATACGCGCGGAAAACAACAGTTTGCCGGAGGAATGGGTTTTGCCGCGATCATGTTCGAAGAACACGCCCGGCGAACGGTGCAACTGCGAGACGATGACACGCTCGGTGCCGTTGATCACGAACGAACCGGTGTGGGTCATCAGCGGGATTTCCCCCATGTAAACTTCCTGCTCCTTGACTTCCTTGACAGTTGGCTTGGACGCCTCCTTGTCCATGATGGTCAGGCGCACGCGGGCACGCAACGGCGAAGCATAAGTCAAGCCGCGCTGGCGGCATTCCTTCACGTCGAAAGGAGGCATGCCCAACTGGTAGCTGACGAAATCGAGGCGCGCATTCTTGGAATGGCTATGAATCGGGAAAATGCCGTTAAACGCAGCCTGCAAACCATCGTTTTTGCGCTGTTCAGGCGGGGTGTAAGCCTGCAAAAATGCGGCAAAGGACTCCAACTGGGTGGACAACAGGAATGGAACCGGCAAAGCACCAACACGCTTCGCAAAACTTTTACGGACACGTTTTTTTTCGGTAAAAGAGTAGTTCATATAATCTCCACGAATAAGGGAAAACAAAGTTGCAAATCAGGCATAACCGCCGGATATGCCGAAACAAAAGACACGGGACAGGAAACATTTTGCGAGCAGCCACTTTGTGGCTTGCCTGCTTGACCCATTTCAGGTCTCCTGGCCGCTGCCTTCTAAAAGCGGCAAAAGGCTGACGGAAACCCGCCAGCCTTTTTACAGCACAGAACCTTACTTGATCTCGGCAACCGCGCCAGCTTCAACCAACTGTTTCAAGATTGCATCGGCATCAGCCTTGGATACGCCTTCCTTGACAGCTTTCGGTGCGCCGTCAACCAGATCCTTGGCTTCCTTCAACCCCAGTCCGGTAATGGTACGAACCACCTTGATCGTGTTCACCTTGTTGTCACCAGCGGCTTTCAGGACAACGCTAAATTCCGTTTGGTCCGCAGCGGCAGGTGCAGCGGCTCCTGCAGCAGGTCCGGCAACAGCGACCGCTGCTGCAGACACGCCAAATTTCTCTTCCATTTGCTTGATCAGATCGGACAATTCCAGCACCGTCATCTTAGCAATTACATCCATTACATCAGCATTAGTTGCAGCCATGTTGTTCTCCTAGTTCGGTTAATTCAAAAATATTAAGCGGCAGTTGCGGCTTCGCTCTTGTCGCGGATCGCAGCCAGCGTGCGAACAAACTTTGCAGTCGTCGCATTCATTGTTGCCATCAGTTGCGCAATCAACTCGTCGCGACTTGGTGTGGCGGCCAGCACAGCGACTTGTTCCGCAGACATCAGGGAACCACTCATTGCGCCGGCCTTGATCACCAGCTTGTCATTGGTCTTGGCAAAGTCAAACACCACTTTTGCCGCAGCGACTGCATCGGCACTCATGCTATACACAAGAGGTCCGAACATTTTCTCTGCCAGCGCTTCAAAAGGTGTTCCCTGAACCGCACGACGAGCCAAAGTGTTTTTCAACACATGGAAATACACACCAGACTTGCGTGCATTGGCGCGCAACCTGGTGATATCGGCGACCTGGATACCACGGTATTCTGCCAAGACGATAGTCTGGGCCTGTGCCACCTGGGCACTGACTTCCGCTACCACGGCTTGCTTTTCTTGCAGATTGAGACTCAAGTCTTCCTCCAGTTTCCGGAATGCACTTGCGCACATTCCATCGTTTACAACAGCGACCATGAACCAGGAAAACAGCAATTCCTGCTCGCGGACACACCATCTACGGGGGAATCGGAAGACAGTAGACAGAGGTCAGAGGAAAAAAATTCCAAAACGCACCATCAACCACCTAACCGAACATTAAGCCTGTCGGCTCCACCGGTCTTGGATGCTGCATAACCGCCAGCAGTCCAAAAACTAATGCCGGCGGGCAGTCATCCCGCCAACAAATCAATTACAAACCCAATCAGCCCGCAGCCAGACTGGCTTGCTCAACACGCACACCCGCACCCATGGTGCTGGAGAGTGAAATCTTCTTAAGGTAAACCCCTTTGGAGGTCGCCGGCTTTGCCTTGTTCAGTGCATCGACCAGCGCGAGCAGATTTTCACGCAACGCGTCCGGCGCGAACGAAGCACGCCCGATGGTGCATTGCACGATACCGTTCTTGTCGGTGCGGTACTGGACCTGACCCGCCTTGGCATTCTTGACCGCGCCCGCCACATCGGCAGAAACCGTGCCGACCTTGGGGTTGGGCATCAATCCGCGCGGACCGAGAATCTGACCCAGCTGGCCTACCAGACGCATCGCATCCGGGCTGGCAATCAGCACATCAAAATCCAGATTGCCGCCTTTGATCGACTCTGCAAGGTCATCGAAACCTACGATGTCCGCACCGGCAGCCTTGGCTTCTTCAGCCTTTGCGCCTTGGGCAAAAACCGCGACACGTACCGCCTTGCCGGTCCCCTTGGGCAACACGACCGAACCTCGCACCAATTGATCGGATTTCCTTGCGTCGATGCCGAGATTGATCGCGACATCGATGGATTCATCGAACTTGGCCACGGCATTTTCCTTGACCAGGCTCAGCGCATCATTCAGGGGATACATCCTGCTGCGATCAACCTTGGCCGCAATTGCCTTATATCGCTTGGAGATCATGTTATAAGCCCTCCACTGTGATACCCATGCTGCGCGCGCTTCCGGCGATGGTGCGCACTGCGGCGTCCATGTCGGTGGCCGTCAGGTCAGGCATCTTGGTCGTTGCGATTTCTTCAACCTGCTTGCGGGTCAACTTACCCACTTTGTCGGTATGAGGTGTTTTACTGCCCTTCTGAATACCGGCAGCCTTCTTGATCAGAATGCTCGCGGGCGGGGTCTTCATGATGAAGGTGAAGCTCTTGTCCGCATAGGCGGTGATCACGCAGGGGATCGGCAAACCCGGCTCAACACCCTGGGTTTGCGCATTGAACGCCTTGCAGAATTCCATAATATTCAGACCACGCTGGCCCAATGCAGGACCTATCGGCGGACTTGGATTTGCCTTGCCAGCAGGGACTTGCAGCTTGATGTAGCCGACAACTTTTTTTGCCATGTTACTGCTCCTTTTCAGTGGGTTAAACGCATACTGCCCGTTACTCCAGCACGCTCCCCGTTAAAAACAACTACTACCGTACTACCTGATCCTTTATTACTATTACTAGGCCTTTTCTACCTGGCCGAAATCCAGCTCCACCGGTGTCGAGCGGCCAAAAATGGTCACCGCAACACGTATCTTGTTCTTGTCGTAGTTGACATCCTCAACCGAACCGTTGAAGTCAGTGAACGGGCCTTCCTTGACGCGCACCAATTCACCCACTTCGAAAAGCACCTTGGGCCTCGGTTTTTCAACGCCCGCCTGCATCTGCTGCATGATGTTCTGCACTTCTTTCTCGGTGATCGGCGTTGGTTTCATCGCCGAACCACCCAGAAACCCGGTCACCTTGGGTGTGCTTTTCACCAGGTGCCAGCTTTCGTCGGTCATTTCCATCTCGACCAGCACGTATCCGGGGAAAAACTTGCGTTCGGATATGCTCTTCTGCCCTGATTTCAGTTCCACTACCTCTTCGACAGGAACCAGAATCTGGCCAAACTTGTCTTGCATCCCTTCGCGCTGGATGCGTTCCAGCAAGGCGCGCTGCACGCTTTTCTCAAACTGCGAGTACGTATGAACAACATACCAATGCATAGCCATCACTCACCCCGTCCCATCATCTTGTTCACCACGACCATGAGGCTGGCATCCACTGCCCACAAAAATAGCGCCATGGTGACGGCAAATGCGATCACCACCGCGGTAGTCTGCAATGTTTCCTTGCGTGTCGGCCAAACCACGCGCTTCGCTTCGGCAACAGAATCCTTGCCGAAAGTGAAAAAACGCCGGCCCGGTTCACTGGTCCATGCCACCCCCGCGGCCGACAGCAAACCAGCCAGTATTGATACCAGTCTCAGCACCGACGGACTGTCCTGCAAGTAGTAGTAACCTGCAATGCCTGCTGCAACCAGCAAAATGGCTACGAGCAATTTTATTTTGTCTAACATGCGCGATTATTCCGGTTAACTTTAATAACTTGCTTTTCTGGCAGGCCAGGAGGGTCTCGAACCCCCAACCCTCGGTTTTGGAGACCGATACTCTACCAATTGAGCTACTGGCCTAATTCGGGAAGAGGAAAGAGAGAAGGGAGAAGGGCAAACCCTTCCCGCTTCTCCCTTGCGCCCTTCTCATTCTCTTACTCAATAATCTTTGCAACCACACCGGCGCCGACGGTACGGCCGCCTTCGCG
>CAZCKZ010000094.1:0-7256 GCA_964499395.1 uncultured Gallionella sp.
CCCACCCTGTTTACCGACTCGACCGAGGCCGAGGCGGTCAAACTGTTTGCCAATACCTACCTCGCCATGCGTGTGGCCTTCTTCAATGAGCTCGACACTTATGCGGCCACTCACGGGCTTGATACCAAACAGATCATCCAGGGGGTAAGCCTCGACCCGCGTATCGGCGATCACTACAACAATCCCTCGTTCGGTTACGGCGGCTACTGCCTGCCCAAAGACACAAAACAACTGCTCGCCAACTATCAGGATGTCCCGCAAAACCTGATCAACGCCATCGTCGACTCAAACACCACGCGCAAGGATTTCGTTGCGGCAAGCATCGTCAAGCGCAACCCGAGGATAGTCGGAATTCATCGCCTGGTCATGAAGAGCGGGTCGGACAACTTCCGTTCTTCCAGCATCCAGGGCATCATGAAACGCATCAAAGCCAAGGGTATCGAGGTTATTGTTTATGAACCTGCGCTCAAGGAGGCGGAGTTTTTCCACTCCAGAGTGGTGAATGACCTGGCGCAATTCAAAAAAGAGTCCGACATCATCGTTGCCAACCGCATTACCGACGACATCCGGGACGTGTCGGACAAGATTTATAGTCGCGATTTGTTTGGCAAGGACTAGAGGCTCAGGCAAGGTAAATCAGCCTTGAAGGCTGATTAATCGCCCTGCACGGCCAGCGTGCCGACCCGCCCTTCCACCTCGCGCATCACCACCTCGTGATGCGGTAGAGTAGCCACATTCAGCCCTTGCAGGTATTGCTGCATAGACACCAGTTCATAGCCCTGAGCCTGCCAACCCTGCAGCAACTGCTCGAATATCGGCAACCATTTCCCGCCTTCCAGTTCCGCGTGCAGCGTGTACACATGGCCGGTATGACACGGTGGGGCGGAGCCCTCTGGTGCGGGAATACCGGCCTCATACCCGCTCCCGCGATCGGCTGGCTCCGCCAGTAACGTGTCGCGGATATGTCCGGTTGGCGACGGAGTTTCAGTCAGTTTCAGGATATGTTCCGCAATGTTGTCCAGCGTGATGCCGTCACGGTTCATCAACTCGTCCAGTGTCGGCAAGGTGGTGGGCAACTGCGGACAGGCGATGATCTCTGCTCGCCAGGTCGGAATAAACGGATGCGTGCCGCGCGTGTCCGAGCTGTATTGAAAACCCAGTTGCTGCATCATCCGCAACGCATGGCGATTCATCTGCCAACCGGCGGCGGCATGCGCGTGCGGCGGCTCGCCGAAAATTTCGGTATAGCGATCCACCGCAAGCTGCAATTCGTGACGCGTCCATTCGGCATCCTTGTTCGCCACATAGTCCTGCCAGCGTATATGGTCGTAACAATGGATACCGGTTTCAAAGCCGGCCACCTTTACCATGCGCATGGTGTCAGCGCATTCCTTGCCTATGTCGGGCGATGGCAACAAGGTGCCATACAGCAGGGTCTTGATGCCGTAGTGTTCCACCACGGAAGTGCGCGATACCTTGCCGATAAATCCGGGACGAAATACGCGCTTGATCGCGCGTCCGGTGTGATCGGGGCCGAGCGAAAAGAAAAAAGTGGCCTGCGCGTTATAACGCTGCAGAACTTCGACCAGACGCGGCACGCCTTCGCGCGTGCCGCGATAGGTATCCACGTCTATTTTCAGGGCGAGTTGTTTAGTCATTTGTCACCCCTCTTCCCCAGCCCCTCTACCGCAAGCGGGAGAGGGGTGCGCGGCTGCGCGGGAGAGGGTTTGAATCAGTCGACCAGGCCGCGCGCTTCGGCCACCTGGCCGCGATACGCGTCAAAAATCGCACGCAATGTGTCGGCCATGTTGATGGTCGGTTTCCAGTCCAGTTCTTCGCAGGTATTGGTGATCTTCGGTACGCGATTCTGCACGTCCTGGTAACCCTTGCCGTAGTAAGCCGCCGAGGTGGTTTCGACAATTTTTACTTTCTTGGCGAACTCGCTGTATTCGGGATATTCCTTCGCCAGCTTCAGCATCATGTCGGCAAGGTCGCGTATCGCGAAGTTGTTGGCTGGGTTGCCGATGTTGTAGATTTTTCCGGTGGCGATTCCGTCTTTGTTGGCGATGATCTTCATCAGCGCGGAGATGCCGTCGTCGACGTATGTGAAAGCACGTTTCTGGTGTCCGCCATCCACCAGGCTGATGTTTTCGCCGCGCACGATGTGGCCGAGGAATTGCGTGACCACGCGCGAACTGCCTTCCTTCGGAGTATGGATGGAATCCAGCCCGGAGCCGATCCAGTTGAACGGACGGAACAGCGTGAAGTTGAGATTATCCTGCATGCCGTAGCCCCAGATCACGCGGTCCATCAGCTGCTTGGAACAGGAATATATCCAGCGCGGCATGTTGATCGGACCGCAGATCAGTTCGGAATTTTCCGGGTCGAATTCCTCGTCGTGGCACATGCCATACACTTCCGAGGTGGACGGAAACACCAGATGCTTGCCGTACTTCACCGAGGCACGAACGATCGGCAGATTGGCCTCGAAATCCAGCTCGAACACGCGCAATGGCTGCTTGACATAGGTGGCCGGTGTGGCGATCGCCACCAGCGGCAGGATCACATCGCATTTGCGCACGTGGTACTCCACCCATTCCTTGTTGATCGTGATATCGCCCTCGAAGAAATGAAAACGGTCACGCCCGATCAGGTCGCTGATCCGGTCGGTGCTCATATCCATGCCATACACTTCCCAGTCGGTCGTGGCGAGGATGCGGTTGGAAAGGTGGTGGCCGATAAATCCGTTCACACCGAGTATCAATACTTTTTTCATTTTCATTTCCTTAACAATTAAATTCGAATCTTTGAGTGCCAAATCTTGCCGAAAATTCGGCCGCGTTCATTGCGATGCCGCCCAGCTCGAAGCGCACCACGCGCAACACGCCCTGGCCGCAAGTTGCATAAGCCTTGCCGTCCCTGACATAAAAGGTTTTCTTGTCGTCAGTGGCAGCGTCCTTCGTTACCAGCGTTTGCAGAATACGCATCGGCCTTCCGATCAGTTGCGTGGTCGCGCCCGGATAGGGCGGTGCCACGGCGCGCACCAGGTTGTGTATCTCCTGTGCCGACCGCGACCAGTCGATGACGCCGTCTTCCGCGGTCCTTCCGCTAAAATATCCGCCCTTGCTCAGATCCTGCCGCACCGCCTGTGCGCGTCCGGCCAGCAGATTCGGCAGGCAGGCATTCAATGCCATCTCGGCGGCCACCGTCACTTTCTGGAACACCTGCAACGCCGTGTCGTTGGGCAATATCGGCACGGATTGCTGAGCAACGATATCGCCGTTATCCGGCTTCTCGGTCATGTAATGCAGGGTGCTGCCGGTCACGGTCTCGCCGTGGATTATCGCCCAATTCACCGGGACGCGGCCGCGGTATTTCGGCAACAGCGAACCGTGCATATTGAGGGCGCCTTGCCTGGGTATTTCCAGCAACCCGCTCTTGAGCATCTCCCGGTAATAAAATGAAAATATGAAATCCGGCTGCAGGGCGCGAATTCTGGAAACGACTTCAGGCGTATTCGGGTTGTCCGGCGTGATGGTCGGAATGTCGTGCAAAGCCGCCAGTTCCGCGACGCTGTCAAACCAGATGGTTTCCTTGGGGTTGTCCCGGTGCGTGACCACCAGCGCGACATCCACGCCGTGCGCAAGCAGTACTGACAGACAGCGCACCCCAACATTATGGTAAGCAAAGACTACCGCTCTGCTCATAGCTGAATACTCGCTGAAAGTGTTGCGCAACTAAGCGGGGTGCGTGCGCCGTACCCGCACCGTGGCTTCGCCCACCGTGTCCCGGCGCATACACCTGCATTGTGATACGCAAAAACGACCGCTCTACTCATTCCTGCTTATCCGAAAACAAGGAAGGGTTTGCTGCGTCTTTGTCCGCCGCGGCCTTCTCCGGTTTCCTGTTGGTCACAGGCAAGGCAAACGGATCAGCCTCCCCGGCCACTTTGGCAACACGTGGCGCTCTGGGCTTCCTGACCTTCACGCCATCCTGCGTTTCCAGAACCGCCTCGATCAGGTAACGCGGCCTGTGCCGCACCTGCTGATAGATGCGCCCGATGTATTCGCCGAGCAGGCCGATACCGAACAGCGTGATGCCGATCAGGAAGAACGCAATGGCAAACAGCGTGAACACACCTTGCACTTCCGGACCAATGATCAATCGGCGCAAGAACAGGAATATCACGAAGAATCCGGACAGCACGGAGATACCTATGCCCAGCATGGAAAAAAGTTGCAGCGGTACCAGCGAAAAGCTGGTCATCAGGTCGAAATTCAGGCGGATCAGGCTGTAAAGCGAATACTTGGACTCCCCGGCTACGCGTTCTTCGTGTCCTACCACCACCTCGGCAGGGTTGCGCGCAAAGCTGTATGCCAGGGCCGGAATGAATGTACTGACCTCCTTGCAGCTGTTGATCGCATCGATGATGCCCCGGTCATAGGCGCGGAACATGCAGCCCTGGTCGGTCATCTTGATACGCGTGATGCGTTCGCGCAGCCCGTTCATCGCCCTGGAGGCAACATGCCTCCACATGCTGTCGCTGCGCTGGCGGCGGATCGAGCCGACGTAATCGTGGCCCTCGTCCATCTTCGCCAGCAGCAGGCCGGTGTCCTCCGGCGGGTTCTGCAGGTCGGCGTCGAGCGTGACGATACGCTGCCCGCGGCTATGTTCGAAGGCCGCCATGATCGCCATGTGCTGGCCGAAATTGCCGTTGAACAGGATCACCCGCGTCACGTCGGGACGCTTCTGGAACTGCTCGCGCAGGATCGCGGCGGAACGGTCGCGGCTGCCGTCGTTGACGAACAGAATCTCATACGAGATGCCAAGCTGGTCCAGCGCCGGATACAAACGGTCGAACAAGGCCTGCAAGCCCTGCTCTTCGTTATAGACGGGGATGACGACAGAAAGTTGGGGTGTGTTCATAAGGGCGGCATTTTACAGCAGAACTTCTTTAAAAACCTACTCGCAGCCTGTTTCAGCGTTGCACAAACTGCGTGCAGCATAGAACGGTATACCATTACCTTGAGAACAAGCTGGGTGTAGCTGGTCATCTAATCCTGCTCGAACATTTTTCATATGGTTTCTGATAGTATCCAGCACACCTGTCTCGGATCTTTCCATCATGTCTGAACACGATCGCTTTTCGGCCGAATCCGGTACCACGTTCACACCTTTCTGGCGCAGATTGCCGCAATTCTTTCTTTACCCCATGCAGACCGGCTCGATGATGCGCATCGCCGGTTATTCGGTGTTCGGCGGCATTTCGATGTTTATTCCCGCCACGTTTGGCGGGATACTTCGCCTGATTCTCTGGATCGTATTTCTCAAGTACGCCTTCGTGGTGATGGAGCGCACAGCTAACGGACAATTCGACGAACCAAACGATGTGAATGGCAAGGAAGAAGGAGACGCGGCACAAGTAGTGCGTCAGTTCGGTCTGTTCGTAATTTTCGGGCTGCTCTTTGGTCTGCTTGCCGCCATGTTTGGTAAAGTTGGATATGGCTTGGGCTGGCTGCTGATGAACGTATTGCCGCCGGCGGGGATCATGATCATTGCGGTGACCCGCAGCTTTTGGCAGGCGCTCAATCCTGCACAGATCTTTTTTTATATCAGAACCATCGGCTCGCCCTATCTGGCGCTTTGCTTTATCTTGCTAAGCTTGACCGGCAGCGGCCAGTGGTTGCAGGGCTTTTTGTACAGGCATATGGATTCATGGCTGGCGTTACCCTTGTTGAGCTTCGTGGAATTCTACTTCGCGCTCATCACTTACCACATGATGGGATATGCGATTTATCAGTATCACGAGAAATTGGGCGTGCATGCGGATGTCAGTTTCGAGGAGGCGGAGGCAAAGCTTTCGCCGGGCAAGGCAGTTGATCCGGTATTGACGAAATTGAATTCATTGATTGCCGATGGTCAGCAGGAAGAAGCGGTCGAACTGTTGCGCGAGGAACTGCGCACCCGCTGGGAAAACAACGACCTGCATGAGCGTTACCATAAGCTCCTGTTTGCAGTCGGCAAGCAGACGCCTGCACTGAACCACGCGCGCGAATTCATAGACAAGCTGATAACCGAAAAAAAACTGTTTCGGGCAATGGATTTGTGCGAACAATGCCTGAAGATCGATCCGGAATTTCAGCTGCAAAACTCCAACCATGTGCATGAATTGGCCTCTGCCGCCAGTATCGGAAAACGGCAAAAGCTCGCCATCGCATTGATGCGCCGCTTTGACAGGCGCTATCCGGATCACCCGCATATTCCGTCGGTATATCTGCTCTCTGCCCAGATACTCAGCCAACACTTTCAGATGAACAAGGAAGCAATACAAATATTAAGCGCTTTGCAGACAAAATTTCCCGGTCATGCACTTGCCGGGGAGGCACGCCTTTATATGGAAGCGTTGAACAAACCCGCAGTCGCTGGCTAACAGCTAACCCAGGCGCAGCATGTCCGCGGCGGCCACCGCCTCTTTGGACTGGGGAAATTGCCTAATCAGGGATTGCAGGATCGTCTCGAACTTGTCCTTGCGCTGTTCGCGATAATATCCGCGTCCCAGTGCCAACAGGACGGCGGGCAGTTCGACATGCTGCGGCGCGCTACTGTGTAAAAAGGTCGCCAGCTTCTCCGCGTCGTCGCAATAACTTGAGCCGGCAAAGCGCTTCGCCAGCCTTGCGGCCATGTCGTGTCCCAACCTGGGAAAGGGTTGGGCACAACCCATGTATTCCTTAAAAAATTTGTGCGTCTGTTCTGACGTGGCAGCATCCATTTCAGGCAATGCCAGCAACCTCAGAGCGGCACGATGGTAGTCTTCGCTGGACGGATTGGGTTTCGCCGCCCTGTATACAAGCCGCACCAGATTCAAGTCGTGCGGATGTTTTTCCTGCAATGTCTTGAACACATCCAGTGCCTTCTGGAATTCCATCGCGCCGAGATGATCCATACCGCGCTGAAATGCCTTGCCGTCCATCTCTTTGCTTTCCGCTTCCTCATGATGGCTTTCTATCAGCGCAGGCCGTTTCCAGCGATACAACGTACCCATCGTTGCTCCGCTGAGCAAGCCGCCGAAGTGCGCCATGTAGGCGATGTGTGCACCGTGCTGGCTGAAGAATTGATATAGCTCGTTGCCCAGCCACAGCGGCAGCAACGCAATCGCCGGGGCGCGAACGTAGTCGAAATAAAATCCCAGCGAATAGAAGAAATCGATCTTCCTCAGCCCGAATATCACGGTGTATAGACCCATCAAACCCGCAATC
>CAZCKZ010000095.1:0-4203 GCA_964499395.1 uncultured Gallionella sp.
GGCGGCAGCAAGGACACCTGGGTGCTGAGTGAATGAAGATGCTTGAAATGAATTCGACAGGGAGTGTGCCGGTATGCTGAGCCGCGTTGCCAATTCGATCTACTGGATGAGCCGCTATCTGGAGCGGGCAGAAAACGTTGCGCGCTTTATCGATGTTAATTTGAACCTCACTTTGGATATGCCGACAGAAATTGGCGAGCAGTGGGCGCCGCTGGTGAACATCACCGGAGACCTTGAACTGTTTACCAAGCGCTATCGTGTTCCCACGCGCGAAAACGTCCTGCACTTTCTCACCTTCGATAGGGATAACCCGAATTCGATTCTGAGCTGTGTGCGCCATGCGCGCGAGAACGCGCGCTCGGTCCGGGAAATTATTTCTTCGGAGATGTGGGAGCAGGCGAACCGTTTCTACCTGCTGGTCAAGGACGCCTCCAGGAACAAATCTGTGATTGAGCACCAAACTGAATTTTATAGTGCGGTAAAAATGCAAAGTCATCTGTTTGACGGTATCACCGATGCCACCATGTCCCACGGCGAAGCATGGCATTTTCTGCAAGTGGGGGAATTGCTGGAACGTGCCGACAAAACATCGCGCATACTGGACGTCAAGTATTACATTCTGTTGCCTGAGGCTCGGGCTGTCGGTACGGCCATCGACAACATCCAGTGGGCCGCGTTGCTGAAGTCGGCAAGCGCGCTGGAGATGTATCGCAAGCACGCCAAGCAGATCGATCCGGTCAAGGTGGCCGATTTCCTGATCCTGAACCGCGAATTCCCGCGCTCAATACTCTCCTGCCTGGAGCGCGCCGCGCTCTCGCTGCATGCCATAACCGGCTCTTCCCTGGATGCCTTCAGCAACAAGGCAGAGCAGGGTTTGGGCCGGCTTCTCGGGGATCTGAATTACACACAGATTGACGAGATCATACACGGCGGGTTGCACGAATTTCTCGATGGACTGCAAAACCGGTTGAATTGGATAGACGATGCCATCTTTGAAACTTATTTCACGCTGCGCCCGTTGACCGGCTCCAATTCCCATCTAACAACCCAGGAACAATAGAAACCCATGACATTCTGCGCGGCTATCAAGATCAAGGATGGTTTGGTCGGCGTCTCCGACACACGCATCACTTCGGGTTCGGTACGCACCACGGCCCGCAAGGTGACCATACATCAGCATGGAAAGCACTCCATGTTCCTGATGACTTCCGGCCTGCGTTCAGTGCGCGACAAGGCGCTGACCTACTTCGAGGAAGTGGTGGAGCACAAAGACAGCAACTTCGACAAACTGTACAAAGCCGTGAATGCGTTTGCAGAGCAGTTGCGCCGGGTAGCACATGAGGACAAGGAAGCACTCGAGGGCAGCGGACTGGATTTCAATCTGTTCTCTATCGTTGGCGGGCAATTGGAAAACGACAAGGAGCACAAACTTTACATGCTCTACCCGGAAGGAAACTGGGTTGAAGTGGGGCCGGGATCCCCTTATTTTCTGATTGGAGAGTCTAGCTACGGGAAACCGATCATCGACCGGGTACTGCATTACGAATCTTCAATGGAGGTGGCGCTCAAGGTGGCGTATCTAGCATTCGACTCAACGCGTATCAGTGCGGTCGATGTTGATTTCCCCATCGATGTCGTGCTTTACAAGCGTAATTCCTACGAGATAGTCCAGCATCGATTCGAGCGCGAAGACCTTCAGCATTTGCCTGAATGGTGGCAGGAACGTTTGCGTAAATCGGTTGAGGAAATGCCTGACGAATGGGTGAACGTGGCGCTTGATAAACTGTTGCCAAAATAAGCTGTCCAAGCCCATGCTGTTGAAAATTATCCATCGCACCCGCTACCGCTACAGTCAACCGGTGTTTTTGGAAACCTTTACCGTCAGGCTGCTGCCCCGCTGCGATTCCGGCCAGTCTTCTCTTCCCTGATCGCCGCACCGGCATTCGGAAGCTTCCTGGGGGTTGTGTCTTCCATGGATACCACGATTATTGATCGGAATTCTTGACAATCAGGCCGCCATGATCGACCCGGCTAACCAAGCAGTCATCCCATGCAGTTTGCTTTGCTCAGTCTTGCCGGATATTGCGATGGGCCATGTGTTTCCTTGCAACGAATGACCGGGCTGTCAATGCACGAAAACAAGGCCCAACAGGAGGATTAATAAAACCAATCCTGCGAAAAGCAGGATGCTTTGCCAGATGCTGGAATTCATGCTCCTCTCCTTTCGAATTGGGCTGTTTGTCCTGTTAAATCAGTTTCCCGACATCATGATCGGGATACGCTGCCGGCCGAATTGCCCGGCAAATTTTTCGAAATGGCCGGCCAGCGCCGTACCGCACTGAGGACAGTTGCCATGCGCGTCGAGCGCATAGTCGCGAATCTCGTGCCAGTCGCGCACGATCAACGGTTGCTTGCAACCCGGGCAGTGTGTGGTGCCGCCGCCCACATCGTGAACGTTGCCGGTATAGACATGCTGCATCCCTGCCGAGTGGGCGATCTGCCGCGCCCGGGACAGTGTTTCTGCGGGTGTAGCGGAAATGCCGGTCAACTTGTAGTCGGGGTGGAATGCGGTGAAGTGCAGCGGCACGTCCACGCCGAGTTCCTTTGCAATCCACTCGCTCATCTTGCCGATCTCGTGGGCCGAGTCGTTGAGGCCGGGGATCAGCAGCGTGGTCAGCTCGACCCACACCTCGGTTTCCTGGCGCAGATATTTCAGCGTGTCCAGCACCGGTTGCAGATGCGATCCGGTCTGTTTGACATAGAACTCGTCGGTGAACGCTTTCAGGTCGACATTGGCCGCATCCATCTTGGCGAAAAATTCGCGGCGCGGCAGGTCGTGTATATAGCCCGCCGTGACGGCGACGGTCTTGACGCCGCGCTCGTGGCAGGCATCGGCCACATCCATTGCATATTCGGCAAAGATCACCGGATCGTTGTAGGTGAACGCGACGCTCCTGCAGCCGAGTTGCTCGGCGGTACTCGCGATCGCTTCCGGCGTGGCCTGGTCGGCGAGTTTGTCGAAGCTGCGCGATTTCGAGATGTCCCAGTTCTGGCAGAATTTGCAGGCAAGATTGCAGCCCGCGGTGCCGAACGACAGGATGCTGCTGCCCGGATAAAAATGATTGAGCGGTTTCTTCTCGATCGGGTCGACGCAGAAGCCCGAGGAACGGCCGTAAGTGGTCAGCACCATCGCATCATTGATGCGCCCGCGCACGAAGCACGCGCCGCGCTGGCCTTCGTTCAGCTTGCAGTCGCGCGGGCACAGGTCGCACTGGATGCGCCCGTCATCCAGCTTGTGCCAGTATTTGGCCGGATATTGTTCGGCAATGCTGATCGGCTCATCCATGCTGATATTCTTTCTCGCTCCATTTGGTCACGGTATAGCGCGACAGTTTCACGCCTTCCGCCCAGAAGTCGTCGGGCAGCCCTGCCTTGCGCCTGAGCATGGCGAGAAAATCGCGCGGTTGCGCGAGGCTTTCCCAAACCTGCGGCAAAAAAGTGCTGCGATATCTTTCATATTCGAAAATAATGCCGTCGATATTGGGGCGCAATTGCGCCAGTGCGTCTGCCTCATCGCGAACCTGCATTTCCTGTGACTCCGAGAGCAGCGAGACTTCGACGGTGGTGATGTCGAGTTCCTCGATGGTCAGCGGGGTAAAACGCGGATCACGAAGCGCCGCGGACACGGCATTGTTTTTTACATCGGCAAGCAACGGCTGGCGAGCTTGCAGCGAGCCGATGCAGCCACGCAACTCGCCGAATTGCGTAAGCGTGACGAAACACGCACCTGGCTCGGCAAGCCACGGCGCCGATTCATCTGCCGTGTGCGGCACGTTCAACACGCGCGCAATCGCGGCGCGCGCAATCGGCAGTAATACTTCACCTCGTTCATCTGTCGTATTCATTCACTTCTCCTGAAGATTCAATTTGCAGGGGTAAATGCAAATGCCGCATACCCCACCACTTGATCATGAGACCCCGCGGTATCGCCAGAGTTTCGCAAATCGAGCAAATGAGGCGCCAGGTTGTGCTTTTGCGCTGCGACAACCAGACCGCTGATCGGCGTGCCGCCGCAGGCCTGGTCATGCGGAATTGGCTGCTGCAGTTTCAGGATGGATTGCGCGGTTGCCTGATCTACACGCTGCGCGGTAGCGTAGGGCAGATAGTGCGACAGGTCGGAACTGATCACGACCAGCGTCTCAT
>CAZCKZ010000095.1:4213-7243 GCA_964499395.1 uncultured Gallionella sp.
CCTCGGCCACTTCTTCGGCGGTGGCCATGCCGACTGCCAGCGGCAGCAGCGTGAAATCGGGCAGCACACTTTGCAGAAACGGCAGTTGCACCTCCAGCGAATGTTCCAATGCGTGCGCCTGGGCGCTTACGGTAACCTGCGGCAAATGGGCGATCGCGGCTGCCGCTGGCATGTCCAGCATGACCCGGCCCAATGGCGTGTCGAACGCTTCCGCACCGGGCAGTGCCAAGCCGCGCACCGCAACGCGATGGGTCGGGCCGAGCAGCACGACGCGACGGATTTTTGCCGCATAAGGCTGCAGCGTGGCATAAGCGGTTGCTGCGATCGCGCCCGAATAAATATATCCGGCATGCGGCACGATCAGTGCTTTCGGAACCAGATCGAACTGGCGAGCGCCGGCCAGAAACTGCTGCACGTCATGCGCAAGTTGCCTGGGTTCCGCGGGGTAAAACATGCCTGCAACGGCAGGCGGACGGACGGCGAACATAATGAACTCCATTCATGTAATAGTCTCTATATGAGGGTTGGCCCGGCAGAATCAAGGGGATAAAATCGATCAGGTGCTGCATCGAGTATGCTGGGCAAACGAGCAGAGGCTGAAGCAGGTAACCTGTAGCGAAAAATGCTTTTTCGACAAAATTTTCGGAACCAAGTTGATACTTCAAGATCAAATGAAATGGTTGGCGTTGTTCTGTGATTAATGTCACATACAAACACAAATGAATTATCTATCCTGAAAAATATAAAAAGCAGACAACAATGCATTGAAAAGTTCAATTCAGCCCTGTTGTTACTGCCTGAATTTGCTGATGATTACTTGCGTTATAAAGAGGAGTCGTGAGACAGGTTTATGCAGGAGTTTTTAAGTGCTATCAAACAAAAAGTTGATTTGGTTGCAATGAAGTAAGTATTTATACAACCTCGATTTCAAGGAGCCAATCATGTTTAAAAAAACTTTAATGACGTCCACGTTAGCCGGCATCTTTGTGTTCACTTCTGGGCTTGCTTTGGCGGCCGATCAGGATCGCACACGACTACAAGATCGTGACCAGACCAGGGATCAAATTCAGGACAAGACCCAGGACCAAACCCGAACCCGGGACAGGATATTCGGCAGCCAATTGATGACACAGCAAGAGCGTAACGAATACCGTGCCCGTATGCGTTCTGCCAAAACCTTACAGGAACGCGAGCAAATCCGTGCGGAACACCATGAGCGCATGAAAGTGCGTGCCAAGGAACGCGGTGTGACTCTTCCGGACAATCCTCCGGCAAGAGGCAGCATGGGACCCGGCAGCGGAATGGGACCCGGCAGCGGAATGGGACCCGGCGGTGGAATGGGGCCCGGCGGTGGAATGGGGCCCGGCGGTGGAATGGGGCCCGGCGGTGGCAAATGAAAAGAGCAATGATTCAGGCGATTATTGCTAGCTCAGCGGACTGAGCTTTCTTGATCTTCATTGATGAACTTTGCCGGAAAACACCGAACTGATTTCTGGCGGGGCAAGGCAATAATCAAGAAGGTTGCAGTGTGTCGACTGTAACCAACCACCGGGGAACCGGAAATGTGGCGGTGTGCGTGTTTACCCCAGCAGCTGTTTCACATGGTCGCGTTCCTCGAGCAGTTCCTTGTAGCTTTCTTCCATGTGTTTGTGTCCAAGCGCGCTGATGGAAAGCCCCTGAACGATTTTGTAATGTCCGTTTTTGCAGGTGACCGGGAACCCGTAGATCACGCCCTCGGGAATCCCGTAACTGCCATCGGACGGAACGCTCATGGTCACCCAGTCGTTGTGGTGCGAGCTGAGCATCCAGTCGTGCATATGCGAGACGGCCGAATTGGCAGCGCTGGCCGCGCTGGACAAGCCGCGCGCCTCGATCACCGCGGCGCCGCGCTTTTGCACGGTGGGGATGAATTCGCGTTCCACCCATTCCTGATCAGGCAGTAGCTCCCGGACCAGACGGCCACGGATTTCCGCGTGGTCCAGATCGGGATATTGTGTGCCGGAGTGATTGCCCCACACGATCATTTTCTTGATATCCCGTATCGGCTGGAACAGCTTGTGGGCGACTTGGGCAATCGCGCGGTTGTGGTCGAGGCGCATCATCGCCGTGAAGTTGCGCGGGTCGAGATCGGGGGCGTTCCTCATCGCGATCAGCGCGTTGGTGTTGGCGGGGTTGCCCACCACCAGTACCTTGACGTGGCGTGCCGCATATTCATTCAACTGCTTGCCCTGCGTGGAAAAGATCGCGCCGTTTGCCTCGATCAGATCCTTGCGCTCCATACCCTTGCTGCGCGGACGGGCACCGATCAGCAGCGCAATCTCGGTATCCCTGAAAGCAACTTTGGGATCATCGGTAACGATGATTTGCTGCAGCAGCGGGAAGGCGCAATCTTCCAGCTCCATCATTACGCCGCGCAACATTTGCTGGGCCTGCGGCAAGTCAAGCAATTGCAGGATGACAGGTTGCTCATGCCCCAGCATATCGCCATTTGCGATCCGGAAAAGTGTCGCATAGCCGATTTGGCCTGCTGCGCCGGTGATGGTGATACGAACGGGTGCTTTCATGGCGGGACTCCTGTAAAAGATTCTTGCATCATAAATCTTTTGACAGGCTTTCGCATGTGTTGATGCGAATTATCCTGCCGTGATGAACATGTTGCCGATGGTTAAGCCGGTCTGGGCAGGCCTTGCGAGGGGGTGGAAGTTAATCGTTAAAATTCCTGTAAATGACCGGCACAAGCCGGGATCATGCAGCGCGGATGTCACATGAGAATATTGCGGCGCATCGCGGGATCAGAATGGCACGTCACCCGCCATCCGCCATGTCACATAAATCGCGCCAACAGCGAAGCCGAATGTCAGCATGGAGAGCAGCAGGCTTTGCACCCGGACTGACAGTCTGGGCAGCGGCGCGAACCAGGCTGCAAAGGGAATGGCGGCAAGGATGGGCAGCGCATACCATGGAAGTTGGGCACCCAGCACAGCTACGCAACCGGTCAGCCCGGCAATCATCGCGAGCGGAAAAGTGAAT
>CAZCKZ010000096.1:0-7119 GCA_964499395.1 uncultured Gallionella sp.
CCGGGCACCCACCGGCCTCCTCCTTGCGGGTGTATCGAATCGCGCAGTAGATTTATTGAGGTTTTCATTTCTGCTCCTTGACTGCATAAATCGCGGGCAAATTGCGCCACGCTCCTTCTATATCCATACCGTAACCGAACACGAAGCGATTCGGCAATTCCATCCCGACAAAATCCGCGCGGATCGGCTTTTTGCGGCCATTCTGCTTGTCGGCAAATACCGCGCTGTAACATTTGTCCGCGCCCAGCGCCAGTACCCGTTCGCGCAACGCCGACAGCGTATGCCCTTCATCCAGAATATCGTCGAGCAACAGCACCACCCGGCCGCGCACATTCTCGCGCGGCTCGACCTTCCAGTGCATTTCACCGCCCTGCCGCTCATCGCGATAGCGCGACACGTGCACGTAATCGAAATCCAGCGGAAAATCGAGCAACGGCAACAGCTGCCCGCTGAACACCACCGCACCGCCCATTACCGACAGCACCAGCGGATGCGCGTCTGCAAGTTCCGCGTTGATCTTCCCGGCAACCCTGTGCAGCGCATCCTGGACCTGTTCGGCGGAATACAACAATTCGGCCTGTTGCAGAATCCGGCGCGCATGCAGGATAGAAATGCCCATGAATTATCCCGGCCTTCCGTTCACTCCTGGCAACCTGTTCGTTTCTTACTTCATGCTTTTCAGATATTCGGCGAACTTCTCGCCGACATCGGGATGCTTGAGCCCGAGCGCGACGATCGCCTTCAGGTAGCCCAGCTTGTCGCCGCAATCGTAACGTATGCCCTTGAACCGGTAAGCCAGCAATTGTTCCTCGGTCATCAGGCTGGCAATGCCATCAGTCAGCTGGATCTCCCCGCCCGCTCCCGGCTGGACCCGCTCGAGGTGATGGAAGATGCGCGACGTCAATATATACCGCCCGACCACGGCCAATGTCGACGGCGCATCTTCCGGCCTGGGCTTTTCGACGATGCCGGTAACCTGTTCCACGTCGGGCTCGAGGTTGGTGCTGCTGACAATACCGTATTGACGCGTCTGTTCGCGCGGCACATCCATCACGCCGAGCACCGAGCATTGGTACTTGTCGAACACATCCACCATCTGCTTGACGATGCCGGGCTGGCCATCCACCAGATCATCGGCCAGCAGCACCGCAAACGGTTCGTCCTGCACCACCGGCTTCGCGCACAGCACCGCATGCCCCAGCCCAAGCGCCATGGCCTGGCGTATGTAGATGCAGTTGATATTCTTCGGAATGACCTCCTGGACGATGCGCAGCAATTCGGTCTTGCCGCGCATCTCGAGCTCGGCTTCCAGTTCGTAGGCCTTGTCGAAATGATCGGGAATGGAACGCTTGTTGCGTCCGGTAACGAATACCATATCGGTGATGCCCGCCTCAACCGCTTCTTCCACTGCGTACTGGATCAGCGGCTTGTCCACGACAGGCATCATCTCCTTCGGGCTGGCCTTGGTTGCAGGCAGGAACCGGCTGCCCAGGCCAGCGACAGGAAAAACGGCTTTGGTAATTTTAAGTTTCATGTCTCGCCCCCACGCTTTCCAGAAAATTGATGAATTGCTGCTCGTCCATGACCGGTATCGCGAGCTGTTTTGCCTTGTCCAGCTTGCTGCCGGCTTCGCTGCCCACCACCACGTAGTCGGTCTTCTTCGACACGCTGCCCGCCACTTTTGCGCCCAGCGCTTCCAGTTTTTCCTTCGCTTCCTCGCGGGCCATGCCAAGTGTACCAGTAAGCACAAAAGTCCGGCCAGCCAGCGGCAGCGTTTCGACCGGCATGCCCGCGCTTTCCTGCGGCGTGACACCGCCGCGCAGCAAATCCCTGATCACGTCGACGTTATGCTTTTCCGCGAAGAACGCAACGATGCTTTGCGCGACCACCGGCCCGACATCCGGCACCTGTTGCAGCTGCGTTTCATCGGCGTGCATCAGCTTCTCCAGCGTGCCGAAACGGCGCGCGAGGTCCTTTGCGGTCGCCTCGCCGACGTTGCGGATGCCCAGTGCGTAGACGAAGCGCGCGAGCGTGGTCTGCTTGCTGTGTTCGATCGCATCGATCAGGTTGTTGGCCGACTTCTCGCCCATGCGCTCCAGCCCGGCCAGCTTCTGCAGATTCAATTTGCGCCGGTCGTACAGGTCGGCCGGCGTGCTGACGATTCCGCCGTCCACCAGCTGATCGACCAGTTTGTCGCCCAGCCCCTCGATGTCCAGCGCGCGGCGTCCGGCAAAATGCAGCAGCGCCTGCTTGCGCTGCGCCGGACAATACAGGCCGCCGGTGCAGCGCCAGTCCGCCTCGCCCTCCTCGCGCACGATCGCGCTGCCGCACACCGGGCAGTGGCCGTGCAGCAGGTTAAACAGGTCGAACGGCTTGCCGGCATTTGCCGGACGGCGGTCGAAAACCACGCCGACCACTTCCGGAATCACGTCGCCTGCGCGGCGCACAATCACGGTATCGCCGATGCGCACGTCCTTGCGCCGCGTCTCGTCCTCGTTGTGCAAAGTCGCATTGGAAACCGTGGTGCCGCCGACGAACACCGGTTCCAGCTTCGCGACCGGCGTCAGCTTGCCGGTGCGCCCGACCTGGATATCGATATCGTGCACCACGGTCATCTGCTCTTCGGCCGGGAATTTGTGCGCGCAGGCCCAGCGTGGCTCGCGCGTCACGAAGCCGAGTTTCTCCTGCAGCGCGATGCTGTTGACCTTGTACACCACGCCGTCGATATCGAACGGCAGGCCGTCGCGTTTTTCCGCGATGCGCCGGTGGAATTTCACCAGTCCCTGCGCGCCATGAACCACCGCCCGTTCCGCGCTGACCGGCACGCCCATTTTGTCCAATGCGTCCAGCAGCGCGCTGTGCGTCGCGGGCAATTCCCAGCCGCGCACTTCGCCAAGGCCATAGGCGAAGAATGACAGCGGGCGGCGCGCGGCGAGTGCCGGATCGAGCTGGCGTATGCTGCCCGCCGCGCCGTTGCGCGGATTCACCAGCGTGGCCAGACCCTGCGCGCGCTGCTTCTCGTTGTAGCGCTCGAAGTCGCGGCGCGACATGTAGACCTCGCCGCGCACCTCCAGCACCGAAGCATCGCAACCGCGCAGGTGCAGCGGGATGCAGTGGATGGTGCGCACGTTCTGGGTCACGTCCTCGCCGGTCTCGCCGTCGCCGCGCGTGGCGGCCTGCACCAGCACGCCCTGCTCGTAGCGCAGGTTGATCGCCAGGCCGTCGAATTTCAGTTCGCAGCCATACTCGACAGCAGGATCGGCTTCGCCCAGCTTCAGTTCGCGGCGCACCCTGGCATCGAACGCAATCGCCCCTTCGTCGCCGATGTCGGTCTCGGTGCGGATCGACAGCATCGCCACGGCATGGCGCACCGGCGCAAACGCATCGAGCACCCTGCCGCCGACGCGCCGGGTCGGGGAATCGGGCGTGACCAGTTCGGGATGCCGGGTTTCGAGTTCCTGCAGTTCGCGGAACAGCCTGTCGTATTCCGCATCGGGAACCAGCGGCTGGTCGAGCACATAATACCGGTAGTTGTGCTTCTCGATTTCCGCACGCAGGGCAGCAATGCGTTGCGCGACGGCGGTACTCATTTACGGGACCTCCGCACTATGCGGCGAGCGCGGATGGAGACATGACACGTCATTGCCCGGCATCCGGTGCGGCAATGCCCGCTGGTTTGCTTCAAAGCCGTCATCAGGAAAACAGCCTGCGCGCCTGGGAACTGCCCGGTGTTATGCCCTTCGCGCACATCTTCAACTCGACGTCGTTTATTCGTGCGCGGATGACGGCGAGGCCTTTTTCGCTGAGCGCCACGCGGTGATCGTCCACCATGTTGGCCTGCAATTCCTTGCCCAGATCGCGCGCAACCTGCATCATCCGGTCGAAATGCCGGCCGGGATTATCCACGCGCGGCACATCCAGCAATAGCGTGACACCCGTCGTGCTGAAAGTATCCAGCATGAGATGCTGGAACGGTTTGTTGTCCTGGTTGATCAGGCTGAACAGGGTGCGCCCCTGCGCATCCTGCAGATGAAACGCACCGTCCGCTTCCAGCGTCATGCCCAGCAAATTGGCAGCTTGCGCGATTTTTCCGCCGCGCAACAAGCGGCCGCCCGGCGGAACCAGATTAACCCCGACCATCTGATCCACCTCGGCGCAAAACGCGTCCATTTCAACCGCATGATGATATGTTTCGCGGATGTCCGGAACCGTGGTATCGGCCTTGATGTGTTTGGCGACGCCCAGCACCAGATCGCGGAAATCCGCCAGTTTTGTTTCGCTGATCGCGCCCCCCCTGTCGACCAGTTGCAGGGCAATGCGAAAGCTCACATAGAGAACCTGGCTTTCGGCAATGACGCGTTCCCATTTTTTTGTGCCCAGCGTCAAACCGCACACATGAACCGGCTTGCGAAAATCAAACTTGCGCTGCCACAAACCATCCAGCACCGCTGCATGGCTGGGTTCGGACAGGCGCAATTCGATGATGAAATCGCTGCGCGCATTCAGCAATGCGCAGGAATCATCCAGCGCGTTGGTTGCCGATAACGCATCCGCCGGGATCCCGGGGATTTCTTCTTCAGTGCCTGTCTCCTCGCCTGCCGCGTCATCGAGTTGTTCCGCTGACGACGATGGCCGGATCCGGTCTGCCACCCCGATGTCATTCGGCTGATACAGTGCATCCGTGTGGTGCGCCTTGAATGCCGCGCTGAATTTGCTCCGATAACGCCTTTGTTGCCACCAGCCATAGGCATACACCGCGATGATTACGCCGATACCGATTATCAGGAGGGCTTCTTGTAATTGACTCATTGGGGAACCATAGCAATTATTCGGAACATGGCGCAGATTATCTCACGCCCCGCAGCTCAGACATAATTTTCACCCACACAAGAGCGGCTAAACAAGCGGCAATTCCGGATTGCTCATGCCTATGGTCGCAACTTCGTCCAATGCCTTGAGAAATTGATGCTGCTCATACAGCCGGGCCAGCGATTCAGGATGGGGCCTGCCGCGCATCTGCGCGAGCCGGGCGCGGCTTGCGGCGGACATCTCCCAATTCAATCCGCGCAACAATTCATCCGCCGATTCCGGCCTGTTGCACACCAGCACCATGTCGCAACCGGCATTCAGCGCCGCTTCCGCGCGCTGCACGATGCCGCCCGCGACGGCGGCACCCTCCATGCTCAGGTCGTCGCTGAACACGCAGCCCTCGAAACCCAGCTGTCCGCGCAGGATATTCTTCAGCCAGACCGGCGAGAACCCGGCTGGCCGGCTGTCCACCTTCGGATAAATCACATGGGCCGGCATCACCGCAGTCAGGCCGTAATTCACCATCTGCCGGAACGGGATCAGGTCGCACAGCTCGATATCGACGAACTCGCGTTCGTCCACCGGGATATCCAGATGCGAATCCGCCTGCACGTAACCGTGGCCGGGAAAATGTTTGCCGACCGAGTGCATCCCGCCCTGCTTCAATCCCAGCAGCAAATTGTGCGCCAGTTCGGCGATCGCCTGCGGATCGCTGTGGAATGCACGGTCGCCGATCACGCTGCTCTGCCCGTAATCCACGTCCAGCACCGGCGTGAAACTGAAGTCCACACCGCAGGCGCGCAACTCTGCGGCCAGCACATAACCGGCCTGCTGTGCCAGATGGCGCGCGCGCTGCGGATGCGCATCCCAGATTTTGCCGAGCTCGCGCATCGGCGGAATCTTCGTGAAGCCTTCGCGGAAGCGCTGCACCCGTCCGCCCTCGTGGTCCACCGCGATCAGCAATGGCGGCGTGCGCAGCGCGTGGATCGCGGCAGTGAGTTCGGTCAACTGGCCGGGCGACTCGTAATTGCGCGTGAACAATATCACCCCGCCGACCAGCGGATGCATCAGCCGCGCTTCATCCTCGGCAGTCAGTTGCGTGCCAAGCACATCCAGCATCACCGGCCCCAGGCCCATATTCACTCCCGATCAGTCAAAAAACAAAACCGTGTAGGAGCGGGCCATGCCCGCGAACAAAATGATTATCGCGGGCATGGCCCGCTCCTACAAAATATACAAACAAATTACCGGTCCAGCGGACTCACCACGCCCTTGCCGCCCTTGTTCAGCACGTGAGTGTAAATCATCGTGGTGGAAACATCCGAATGACCGAGCAGTTCTTGCACTGTTCTGATGTCGTAGCCGGCTTGCAACAGATGTGTCGCAAAGGAATGGCGCAAGGTGTGCGGCGTGGCCGGTTTGACCAGTCCCGCATCGCGCACCGCCTGCTTCACAGCACGCTGCACGCCCTTCTCATCCACATGATGGCGGCGCGTCTTGCCGGAGCGCGGATCGACCGACCGGTTCTTCGAAGGGAAGATATATTGCCAGCCCCATTCACGTCCGGCGTTCGGATATTTCTTGTCCAGCGCGAAAGGCAGATACACTTCGCCATAACCCAGTGCCAGATCTTCCTCATGCAGGGTTTTCACTTTTGCCATGTGCGCCTTGAGCGCGGCTGTCACAGACTCCGGCAACATCGTCACCCTGTCCTTGAAACCCTTGCCCTCGCGTACCAGTATTTCGTGCCGGGCAAAATCCACATCCTTCACCCGCAAGCGCACCGCCTCCATCAGACGCATCCCGCCGCCGTACAACAATGAAGCGATCAAAGCGTGCGTCCCTTTTAGCCGCGACAGAACCGACTGCACTTCACCGACAGTCAGCACCACCGGCAAACGCTTCGGTGCCTTGGCCTGCGTGACGTTCTCCAGCCAGGGCAGCTGTATCTCCAGCACCTCGCGATACAGAAACAGGATTGAACTCTTGGCGAGATTCTGCGTGGAAGCGGAAAATTTTCCGTCTACTGCAAGATGCGTCAGAAATGCTTCGATTTCGCGCGCGCCCATGTCTTTCGGGTGGCGCTTGCCGTGATAGTAAATATAGCGTTTAATCCAATCCGAATAGGTCTGTTCGGTGCGAATGCTATAGTGCTTCACGCGCAACTTGTTACGCACTTGATCAAGCAACTTGGGAGGATTTTCAGTGGTGCTTTTATCGGGAAAATTAGGGTGTGCCATAATTTCACCTCATGAAAAAACAAGGTCTTACCGGATAGCGGCCAGATTGTACACCTCAAAGGTGCCTTTC
>CAZCKZ010000097.1:0-2720 GCA_964499395.1 uncultured Gallionella sp.
AAATATCTTTGGCCCGCCGCGTTACAATCAGGCAACTGACCCCGGCAATCCATGAAGCTTGTTACACCCATGAAGCTCATTGACCCCAGAACAACTTACGTTGTTAAAAATCCAATCGCCTTCTCGCTACAGGTGCTGAAGGGCTTTCAGGCCAACCAGGGCCTGCTGCTCGCCGGCGCGGTCGCCTACTACGCGCTACTCTCCATTGTGCCGCTACTGATCCTGATGGTTATTGCGCTGTCGCAGGTGATCGACCAGGACGTGCTGCTGGCAACGCTGAAAACGGCGCTGGCGTATGTGGTGCCGGGCGAAGGCAAGGCGGTTGTGGCGGAGCTGCAGGCATTCCTCGCTCACCGCGAGGTGATCGGCTGGATGCTGCTCATCACGATGCTGTTTTTCAGCTCGCTCGGTTTCAAGGTGCTGGAGAGTGCGATCTCGGTGATCTTCCTGCACCGCGTGGAGAAGCGCAAGCGGCACATTCTTATTTCCCTGCTGTTGTTGCCATTCGGTTATATCTTTTTCATCAGCGCGGTGCTGTTCGTGGGCACGTTCGTGATCGTCGACCTGATGGCGATAGGGGGCGAGCATATTGTTATCCTCGGGCATAGCTGGTCGTTGAGCGGTTTCTCGCGCTGGCTGATCTACATTGCGGGCGTGTTCGGGGAGATCCTGCTCATTTCAGCGATCTACTATTTCATGCCGGTGGGCAGGTTGACGGCGCTTCACGCACTGATCGGCGGCACCACGGCGGGCCTGCTCTGGGAAATCATCCGACGAGCGATGGGCTGGTATTTCGGCACGTTGTCACAGGTGAGCGTGGTGTACGGCTCGCTCACCACGGCGATCGTCGTGCTGCTCAGTCTGGAGGTGGCCGCCACGCTGCTGTTGCTGGGCGCCCAGGTGATCGCGGAATACGAACGCATCGAGACAGGTTCGCCGTCCGAATAGCCGGTGCCGACAGGCAGTTGAATCAGCCGTGTTCATCTGCACACGCATGCAAATCGCTGCAAAAGCAAAAGTATCAAATGCGGATTGTTTTAGAATAATCAGATGAACCAAGCGTAAACGTTCCGGGATGGAACATCCGCCCCCGCAGTGCCTGGTGACCCGCGTGATGGGTTGTCGCATCCCGGTTTGCCGTTGAGTCCGGCCATTGTGCCTTCGGAAAACGAAACCTGTATTCGAAACCTGTATTAAGGGATAACGATGAATCCGATATTAGATGCATCAGCAAAAGCCTTTCGTGACCTGTTCCAGTTCAGGATATTGTGGATCGTGATCTGGCCGATGCTTGCCGCTGTGCTGCTATGGCTGGTTCTGGGCGTGGCCTTCTGGGGCACTTTCTCGGGATGGATCGTCAACGGCCTCGCTACCATCGGCATCCAGCACTGGCTGGATGGCCTGGAGCCGCGCTGGGTGGCCAACGCGTTACAGGCCATTCTGCACATGATCCTGTTCGTGCCGATGGTTTTCGTCACCGCACTGCTGATTACCGCATTCTTTGCGATGCCCGCGCTGATCCGTCTGGTGGCCGATCGTGACTACCCGCAACTCAAGCGCGAAAGCGGCGGCAGCATTGCCGGCAATCTGCTCAACGCCGTGCTTGCCATAGTCATCTTCATCGCCATCTGGGTGCTCACCCTGCCGCTGTGGTTCTTCGGCGTGGGCGTGGCGATGCCATTTATTGCCGCAACGTATCTGAATCAGCGATTGTTTCGCTACGATGCGCTCTCGGAACACGGCAGCAGCGAGGAAATGAAAATCCTGTTTTCCAGGTATCAGTCGTCATGGTGGGGGCTGGGCCTGCTGACCGGCCTGCTGCAATTCGTGCCGCTGCTGAACCTGTTCGCACCGGTGCTCACCGGACTCGCGTTCATCCACTTCGGGCTGGCCCGCCTGGCCAGCCTGCGCCGGGGTTCGTAGCGAACTGCTTTTTCCCGCAGTTTGCGGCCGCCCGGCCGGGATTATTTTTTGACGATGTTTACATGATTGACGAACGCGATGCTGGGGAAGGTGCGGTTCAGCGTCTTGCTGGTGAAATTCTTCACGGTCGTGCCGCTGTCAAACTCGATGGCATCCCCCTTTTTTACATCGACGACCGATGCGGCGACGATCCAGCGTGTCTGGTTGTCCTGGCTGACCTCGAGATAGGTAAACTCGGGTATGTTGATCACGCTGACTACCGTGCCCCTTTGCGACTGGAATGTTCCGGGCATGGCGGCCATCGTATTGTCCTGGCTGTTGATCGGTGGATGCCCGGCAGGCAGGGCTCCCGTGGACGGTATCCCCGGATCCGGAACAAACGGCTGTTCGGAAGGTTTCTTGTTGCATGCCGTCAGGGAAATCATGAGCAAAGCTGCAACGACCACGATGTTTCTCATTTTGAATCCTTGTCTGAAATGATCAATGGCCAATACTACTCAATAATGTGCCGGCCTTGAAATATTTATTATGCGCACCCCGTTCTAATTGTTCATGGTGTGATCGATGCGAGATAAACCCGTGGTAAAAATCCGGATGTCCTGATAGATTATGCGCGGGCATGTTCGCAATCGGTAACACGGATGAGCGGTGATAATTCCGGTCATCCGGGCCGATGGTGCATGGGCCGCCATTGACAGTATTGCATATCATCGGATTGGGGGATTAATGATCGACAAGGAAGGATTTCATGTGCTATTCAATTTGGCCGCAGATTCCATGTTTATCCTTGACCCGGA
>CAZCKZ010000097.1:2730-7027 GCA_964499395.1 uncultured Gallionella sp.
TGTAATACCGGAGGTGATAAAATGGCTCCATCAAAAATTGCCATTATCTCAACTTGCGGTAAAGAGATCAGGATATTCAGGGGCGGAGGTTGCCCGGTATCTTGGGGTGACAGCATCATGTGTAACCCGGACGGTTTCATCAGGGAAATCAACCAGACCGCTCATGCCCGCCTGGGCTATACAAGGGCCGAAATGCTGGGGAAGCATATCGGTGAATTCATTCTGCCTGAATGTACCGACATGCTGGTCGGCCGGATAGCCAAGGCGCAGAGCCAGGAATTCCTGATATACGAATCGGCCCAGGTGCACAAGGATGGTTCCGTGCTGCCGATCGAAGTGTGCAGCAGGGCAATCGTGCTGGAAGGCAAAAAATTGCTGTTCAATATCGTCCGCGACATCGGCGAACGAAAGCGCCTGGACAGCGCGCTGCGCGAAAGCGAGGCCCGCTTCCGCACCCTGGCTGCGGATGCGCCAGAGGCGATCCTGATACATGATCTGGACACCGATCTGTTCATCGACGCGACATCCAGCGCGGAACGGCTTTTCGCCTGCAGCCGCGAGGAATTATTGCGCCGCGGCCCGAAACATTTCGTCGCACCCGACCAGCCTGCGGGTTCGCCCCCGGTTGAAACGCATTTCGAGCGCGGCGAGCGCGCCCTGGCTGGCGAGCAAATCAAGTTTGAAAGGCTGGTACGAGACGCGCAGGGGCGGGATATTCTTTGCGAGGTCACGCTGGTTCGCCTGCCTTCACAAAACCGCAGATTGCTCCGAGCCAGCTATATCGACATCACCGAGAGGAAGCAGATCGAGAATGCGCTGCGGGAAAGCGAAGAGAAATATCGCTCACTTTTCGAGGAGTCTTTGGACGGGCTTTTTATCAGCAATGCGGCGGGGAATTATATCGACATAAACCAGAAGGTCGTCCGGATGTTCGGTTATGACTCCAAGGAGGAGATGCTCGGCCTTGATCTTGAAAAGGACATCTACGCTTACCCGGCAGACAAAGCGAATATCCTGGCCTTTGTTAATGAAAAGGGGTTTGCAGAACTGGAAGTTATCGCCAAGAAAAAGGACGGTGAAAGGATAATTACTCTCTGCAGTTACAGTGCCGTGAAGGACAAGAATGGATCGATCATCGCATACCGCGGCATGATCCGGGATATCACCGAAAAGAAAAAATCCGAAGAACTGATCTGGCGGCAGGCCAACTTCGACACACTGACCGGATTGCCCAATCGCGACATGTTCCACGACCGTCTGGGACAGGAAATCAAGAAATCCTATCGCGAATGCCTTCCTTTGGCCCTGCTGCTGATCGACCTCGATCATTTCAAGCAAGTGAATGACACGCTTGGCCATGCGGTGGGCGACCTGCTGTTGCAGGAAGCCGCCCGGCGCATCCGCGCCTGCGTGCGCGGATCGGATACACTGGCCCGCCTGGGCGGGGACGAGTTTACGGTCATCCTGTCCTCGATATCCGAAACCAGCCATATCGAGGATGTTGCGCAAAAGATCGTCAGCAAACTGGCGGAGCCGTTCCGGCTGGGTAGCGATGAGGTATATGTATCGGCCAGCGTTGGCATCACAATTTATCCAAGCGACGCCGACGACATCGATTCCCTGATCAAAAATGCGGATCAGGCGATGTATGTGGCCAAGAACAAGGGCCGCAATCGTTTCAGCTATTTCACCCGTTCATTGCAGATAGAAGCACAGAACCGGTTGCGCCTGATCAACGACTTGCGCGGCGCGCTGGGCGCCGGGCAATTCAGTATTCATTTTCAACCGATCATCGAGTTGCCGACCGGACAGATCCATAAAGCTGAAGCGCTTATCCGCTGGGAGCATCCTGATCGGGGCATGGTCAACCCGGCGGATTTTATCGCCCTGGCTGAAGAAGCCGGACTCATCAATGAAATCGGCGACTGGGTATTCAGGGAATCAGCCCGGTGGGCAAGCATATGGAACAAGCGGTGCCAGGGTGGTTTTCAGATGAGCGTGAACATATCGCCCATCCAGTTTCAGCATGGCGGCAGGATGTGCGATGAATGGGTCGAATATCTGGACGGCCTGGGTCTTTCCGGAAAGAATATGGTGGTTGAGATCACGGAAGGGCTGCTGTTGGAAGCAGAGTCCGAAGTTACCGAGAATTTGCTCAAGTTTCGTGATGCCGGGATACAGGTGGCAATCGACGATTTTGGCACCGGCTATTCTTCGCTTTCCTACCTCAAAAAATTCGATATCGATTATCTGAAAATCGACCAGTCCTTTGTGAACAACCTTGAGTCTGATGCAAATAACATGGCCTTGTCAGAGGCGATCATCGTGATGGCGCACAAGCTGGGACTCAAAGTCATTGCGGAAGGGGTGGAAACGAAGGGGCAGCGTTACCTGCTGGCTGTAGCCGGTTGCGACTATGTGCAGGGCAATCTGTTTTCAAAACCCCTGCCGCCGGAAGAGTTTGAGAAGCTGCTGAATTACACCGGAAAAGCATAGCAATAGGTAACGGTATGGTGATGGAGCAAGTGATTTTAATGTGCGGATAGATGCAGCGCGGATTACGTCTCATCTGGAAATGCTTCGCCTGTGCCTCGACTTCGGATAGCGCACGCTGGTCGGACTCGGTGGACAGGTATTCCTGTGCGACAATCTGGCTTGCGTTGTCGCGATGCACCAGCAACGTCTTCGGTGCGATGTAAAAAGGGTCGAAACCCCGGACCACCTCACCCACGCATCCGGTTGATTGCCGCCGCCACCTCATGCAGTCGCGGCAGCGCAAGCTCCCCGGTTTTCCACGGCGACAATATATCGAGCCCTTTTTCTTCCACATCGTTTAAAGCCAGCCTCAGGCCCGAGACCAGGCTGCCGGCTTTATCCGCATAGTTGCTTGCATACAAATGCATGATCAGGCCGATCGCCCGCGTCTGGCCGATGTCGATCAGCTGTTCCACCTTGCTCATGTCGATCTCATGCTCGCCATAAAGCAGGGTATCAACGTCTCGCGCCTCGATGCTGATCTCCTTGTTTCCCCGCGATGGATTCAAGCGTGCCGCATCCACACGCCGCGCTGACTTTTTAAGCAGAGGAGGCAAGTCGCCCGACTTTTCTTTTACCTTGACCCCATCCATCAACCCATGCGCTTCAGCCGTGACATCCCTGGCCTGGTAGGCATCCATCATGATGACCGTATCGCTCACCTCGAAATAATCCCCGGAGCCGCCCATGACGATCACCGTGGATACGCCGAGGTCCCGGTACATTTCCCGCACGCGATGCAGAAAGGGTGTGATCGGTTCCTTGTCCCTGGCAACCAGCTGCTGCATCCGCGCATCGCGAATCATGAAATTCGTCGCCGAGGTATCTTCATCGATCAGCAGCAGCGCGGCATCATCTTCCAGCGCCTCGATGATGTTCGCCGCCTGCGACGTGCTGCCGCTGGCATTCTCCGTGGAAAAGCTGCGCGTATTTCGCGCAAAGGGCAGCCGGTCGATAAAGGGGCTGATGTCGATATTCGTAACCGCCCGGTTGTCTTCCGCGCGCACCTTCACGGCGCTGGCATCGGTTGCCACCAGTTCCCTGCCATCGCCGGGGACATGATTGTAGACACCTTTTTCCAGCGCATGCAGCAGTGTCGATTTGCCATGAAAACCGCCGCCGACGATCAGCGTCACCCCGCGCGGAATGCCCATCCCCCGCACCTTGCCCCGGTTCGGCAACATCAGCGTGCAGGCCAGCGATTCCGGCGCAACAAAGGCCACCACATTCTCTTCAAGCGGCCGGTCATCGATGCCGCTTCGCCTGGGCAAGATCGAACCATCGGCCACAAAAGCGGCAAGATTATTTTGTGCAAGCAGGCCGCGTAAAAATTCCTGATCCTCAGCCGACGCTACATGGTGTTGAAACCGGCCTTGATCAAGATTCCTGAAATAAAGCCCGCCTGTCACAACCGCCGGCAGCTCGCCGAAAAAAATTGCTTCCGCATCCCGCGCGAGTATCGTTCGCCCCGCCGCAGGCAGGCCCACCGTCAGCCTTGCCTCCACACCCGCATCATCGATCAGCACCGAGTTGCGCACCAGAATCTGCTGACCACTCGTCGCTATCCGCACTTCACCGCTGCGCCCGATCCCGAGATGCCCTTTGACGTGTGCCCGAATCGCCCGTGCAACCGCCCGCGCCAGAAAATCCTCCGAGGCCGTCTTCCTGATCTTGCCCGACCACAACTCCGCGGGCAGCGCAGCATCTGCCGATGCAACATGAATACTGATCCGTGTAGGCTGCGCAAAAGGATCGCCCTGCA
>CAZCKZ010000098.1:0-7026 GCA_964499395.1 uncultured Gallionella sp.
TCGTGCGATCGCCGGGTTTGGCAGGCACGGCCGCATGCATGAAGATACCTTTTTTGAACTTGCCGGAGAACTGGCAGTCAAGGTCGAATTCGTTCTGGATGAAGCAATGGTCGAACGGCTGATTGAGAAGATTCGCCATCTCAACATGAATGTCTATTATCTGAAACAGACAGTGGAAGCCGATACGGCCTGAAAACCGGGTAACCGGGACGGCCGGCGAGCAGCCGTTGCGCTTGATTATTGCAGAGGAGCGATCATGAAAGAACTGATGCTGGCAATGACGATATTGTGTTTGGGCAGCCCCTCTGCCTATGCTTCGGTGCAGGGCAGGGAAGTGGTCTATGAAGCGGAAGGCACGACGCTGAGGGGCTATATCGCCTGGGACGATGCGATCAAGGGCAAGCGTCCCGGGGTGCTGGTGGTGCACGAGTGGTGGGGGCAAAACGAATATGCGCGCAAACGCGCGCGCATGCTGGCGGAGCTGGGCTATACCGCGCTGGCAGTCGACATGTACGGCAACGGCAAGGTGGTCGACAATCCCGATGATGCAGGCAAACTGGCAGCAGGGGTTTACAAGGATATGCCGGTGGCGAAGGCGCGCTTCGAGGCGGCCATGCGGTTATTGCGCGAACAGAAAACGGTGGATGCCGGTAAGATCGCCGCATTCGGTTATTGCTTCGGCGGCGGCATCGCGCTGAGCATGGCGCGCATGGGCGAGGACCTGAAAGGCGTGGCGAGTTTCCACGGCGGGCTGGGCACCGCCACTCCCGCACAGCCCGGCATGATCAAGGCTCGCATCATTTCATTCAGCGGCGATGCCGATCCGACCATAGGACCCGACAAGGTCGCCGCATTCAGGCAGGAAATGGAACACGCGGGAGCGAATTTTCGCGTGGTCATCTATCCCGGCGCGAAGCACGCGTTCACCAATCCGGCTGCGGATGTGATGGGCAAAAAATTCAATTTGCCGATCGCCTACGACGCGAAGGCCGATCATGATTCATGGGAACAGGCCAAAGTATTTCTAAGTGTAGTGTTCGCCGCGAAGTAGCATTCGGCGGCTTATTTTTTATCGCGTTTGAACATGGTTGACGAAGGCCAGGGATCCACTTCCAGCAGCGCCAGCACCTTGCCATCACTCTTCCCGAGCAATACAGCCTGATCCTGGTATTTGGCACGCAGGGGCACAAACCCGACATCCGATTCGGCCCGCCCGCTGGCATGCACCGAATTTTCAATTTCTGCGCTCAGCCCGGGGTTCAGCTGCTTCAGTTCTGCTATCGGCTTTGCGGTCCGCCCTTCAGCCGATCCGTGCTCGTTGTACGGCATGTAGTACTGCGGAAACTGCGGCAAGTCCTTGCCGGCCATCGCGCTGAATACCAGCTGGTTTCTTTCCTTGATATCCGACGGCATTTCAGAATACACGTAAACCGGACCGGCCAGCGGCAGCGATCGGTAGGCCGGATATTTCGCCTGCGCAATATCCTGTTTGCTGAGCATGTTGGCGGTGATCAGGTCGAACGAACCCTCGCTGAACACCACGAACACCGGACGTGCCTGAAAAAGCACGCCCATGCCGTAGATCAGCGCTGCGATTTGCAGCATGGCGATTACCGATAAATCAAATGTCAGCGCCCTGCGGCTCTTCAGCGGGTTGAAGATGATCAGGGTGATCAGGGGCCCCAGCGTCACGTCGACGCCGAGCAGGATCAGCAGGATGTGCTTTCCGCCAAGTGCCGAGAAAAAGGGGGGCTTGTACCAGAGCAGCAGCATCAGCGCGATCACGGCTGCGGCGATGGCCGCGCTGATGGTCAGGTGGATGAAAAATGCTTTTCGTCTGGATATGTTCGGTTGGGGCAGCATTCTATTTTGGCAGTGGATCGAAACCTGACAGATGGAATATCAAATCGGGAGTTCATTTTATCAGCATTCCGCCGGGGCTTTGACAGCATCAATTCGGGCGTGGGGCGTGCCCGAATTGATGTGATTCAGATGATGGTCACACCACGAAAAAATCCTTGACCTTGTTCATCCACGATCGGGCACGCGGGTTGTGGCGTTCGCTGTCTTTCTCGTTGATGGATTCGAATTCGCGGAGCAGTTCCTTCTGGCGCTCGGTCAGGTGCACCGGGGTTTCCACTTCAACGTGACAATGCAGATCGCCATGACTGGAACTGCGCACGCCCTTGATGCCCTTGCCGCGCAGGCGGAAAATCTTGCCGCTCTGGGTTTCGGCCGGGATCTTGATCGTTGCCACCCCATCCAGGGTTGGTATTTCGATCGAACCGCCCAGTGCGGCAACGGTAAAGCTGATCGGCATTTCGCAATGCAGATCGTTGTGGTCGCGCTGGAACACCGCATGCGGCTTGATATGTATCACCACATACAAATCGCCGGGAGGCCCGCCATTCACCCCGTGTTCACCCTCGCTGGAAAGGCGTATGCGATCATCGTTATCCACGCCCGCCGGTATTTTGACCGACAGGGTCTTGTGCTGCTTGATTCGTCCGTTGCCGTTGCAGTCCTTGCACGGTGAAGTGATCATCTTGCCTGAGCCGTGACAGCGCGGGCAGGTTTGCTGGATGGAAAAGAAACCCTGTTGCATGCGTACCTGGCCATGGCCGGCACAGGTGGTGCACGTGGCCGGCGATGTCCCCGGTTTTGCGCCGGAACCGTGGCAAGTTTCGCATTCCGCCATGGTCGGTACGCGAATCTGCGTCTCGGTGCCGCGCGCAGCCTGTTCGAGGGTGATCTCGAGGTTGTAGCGCAGATCTGCGCCGCGCTGCACACTGCTGCGACCGCCTCGTCCGCCACCGAAGATATCGCCGAAGATGTCCGAGAAATCGAAACCTTGTGCGCCCGCACCGAACGGGCCGCCGCCCATGCCGCCCGATTCGAACGCAGCATGACCATGCTGGTCATAGGCGGCACGTTTTTGCCCGTCGCTCAGTACCTCGTAGGCTTCCTTGGCTTCCTTGAAATGTTCCTCGGCGTTCGGGTTGTCCGGATTGCGGTCCGGGTGATGCTTCATCGCCAGTTTGCGATAAGCCTTCTTGATATCCTCTTCGGAAGCGTCGCGGTTGAGGCCGAGCACTTCGTAATAATCTTTTTTTGACATATTCGGTGACTAAATGCTTGTGATAAATGGAACACATAAAAGGCTGGAGGCCGGGTTATTTCCAGCATCCAGCCCTCAGCCTTTGTAGTACCTTATTACTTTTCGTCCTTCACTTCGGTGAACTCCGCATCCACCACATCGCCTTCGTCTTTCTTGGCTTCCTCACCGGATGCGGAACCGGTTTCACCGGCCTGTGCCTTGGCCTGCTCGGCGGCGTACATCTTTTCACCGAGCTTTTGCGCGGCCGTCGCCAGTGCTTCTGCCTTGGCATCGATGGCGTCCTTGTCGTCACCTTTCACAACTTCCTCGGCTTCCTTCAAGGCAGCCTCGACGGCAGTCTTCTCGTCCGCAGTCAGGTGATCGCCGTATTCCTTCAGCGACTTGTGCGTGGAGTGAATCAGCGAGTCGAGCTGATTGCGCGCGGTTACCAGTTCAAGTGCCTTGCGGTCATCTTCGGCATGTGCTTCGGCATCCTGGACCATCTTGTTGATTTCCGCTTCGCTCAAACCGGAGCTGGCCTGGATCTTGATCTTGTTCTCTTTGCCGGTCGCCTTGTCCTTTGCGGACACGTGCAGGATGCCGTTCGCGTCGATGTCGAAGGTCACTTCGATCTGCGGCATGCCGCGCGGGGCGGGCGGAATGTCGGACAGATTGAACTGGCCGAGGCTCTTGTTGCCGGACACCACTTCGCGCTCGCCCTGCAGCACGTGGATGGTGACCGCGCTCTGGTTATCGTCGGCGGTAGAGAATACCTGCGAAGCCTTGGTCGGGATCGTGGTGTTCTTCTTGATCAGCTTGGTCATCACACCGCCCATGGTTTCGATACCCAGGCTCAACGGAGTCACGTCCAGCAGCAGCACGTCTTTCACTTCACCCTGCAGCACGCCGCCCTGAATCGCGGCGCCTACTGCCACGGCTTCATCCGGGTTCACGTCCTTGCGTGCTTCCTTGCCGAAGAATGCCTTGACCTTCTCCTGCACCAAAGGCATACGGGTCTGGCCGCCGACCAGGATCACGTCGGTGATATCGGACACGGAAACACCGGCATCCTTCATCGCAATCTTGCAGGGTTCGATGGTGCGCGCGATCAGGTCCTCGACCAGGCTTTCCAGTTTTGCACGGGTAATCTTCACTGCCAGGTGTTTCGGTCCGCTGGCATCAGCGGTGATGTATGGCAGGTTCACTTCGGTTTGCTGTGCACTGGACAACTCGATCTTGGCTTTTTCCGCCGAATCTTTCAGGCGCTGCAATGCCAGCACGTCCTTGCGCAGGTCGATGCCGCTTTCCTTCTGGAATTCTTCCACCAGATAATCAATCACGCGCATGTCGAAATCTTCGCCGCCCAGGAAGGTGTCGCCGTTGGTCGACATCACTTCGAACTGGTGTTCGCCCTCGATCTCGGCGATATCGATGATGGAAATATCGAAAGTACCGCCGCCCAGGTCATATACCGCGATCTTGCGGTCGCCTTCCTGTTTGTCCAGGCCGAATGCCAGCGCGGCTGCGGTCGGCTCGTTGATGATGCGCTTTACATCAAGACCGGCGATGCGCCCGGCATCCTTGGTGGCCTGGCGCTGCGAGTCGTTGAAGTAGGCGGGCACGGTGATGACCGCCTCGGTCACGGGTTCGCCGAGATAGTCTTCGGCGGTCTTTTTCATTTTCATCAGCACCTGGGCTGAAATCTCGGGCGCGGAAAATTCCTTGTCGCGCACTTTCACCCATGCGTCGCCGTTCTTGGCCTTGATGATTTTGAACGGCACCATGGCAATGTCCTTTTGCACCATCTTCTCGTCGAAGCGGCGGCCAATCAGGCGTTTCACGCCATACAGCGTGTTGGTCGGGTTGGTGACAGCCTGGCGTTTGGCGGGGGCACCCACCAGCACTTCACCGTCTTCCATATAGGCGACGATGGACGGGGTGGTGCGAGTGCCTTCGGCATTCTCGATCACCTTGGTCTTGCCATTTTCCATGATGGCCACGCAGGAGTTGGTCGTGCCCAGGTCGATACCGATGATTTTTCCCATGATGCTTTCCTTTCAGTTAAATACTTACAAATATTTGGAAATTGAATTTTGTTGCTGCCTTGCCGCCTAACATCAGGGCGGCGCTGGATATTTCAAGGCCTTAACCTGAATAACCGTGGTGAGCAGGCCAAGATGCAAGGCTCGGCGCAGCAGGTTATTCCCTGGCTTTTGCCACCGTCACCATGGCCGGGCGCAATATCCGGTCATTCAGCGCATAACCCTTTTGCATCACGCTGACCACGGTGTTGGCCGCCTGATCGCTGTCTACCATGGCTACGGCCTGATGCTTGTGCGCATCAAATTTCTCACCGACCGGGTTGATTTCGCTGATGTTGAATTTCTCGAATACGCCGGACAGCTGCTTCAGCGTCAGTTCCATCCCGCTCTTGAAGCTCTCCACCGTGGCGGTTTCAACCGCCAGACCGGCTTCCAGGCTGTCCTTTACCGCCAGCATCTCATTCGAGAAACGCTCCACGGCAAACTTGTGCGCCTTGCTAACGTCCTCGACCGCGCGGCGGCGGATATTCTCACCCTCGGCCTTGGCATACATCCATGCATCATAGTGTTCCTGAGCCTTGCGTTCGGCTTCCTTGAGCATCTCTTCCGGGCTGGGCATCACTTCGGGGGCGCCCGTTGAGTCGGGCTTGGGTTCGATTTGCGGGTTGGTTTCGTTATTTGTTTCGTTCTGTTCCATGCCGTTCTCCAGATTGCGATCCAAGCAACTATGGGGGTCAGGTCTTTCGTTTCAAGAGCAACAGCAAAAATATATTTGCACCATGCGATAATGCGCGCCGTTTGAAAGCTCCATTGCCATGTCCCCTTCCAAAAACCATTACTGGCGCATCGCCGGATTCTATTTTTTCTACTACGCCTTCGTGGGGCTGTTCGCGCCCTACTGGAGCCTGTACCTGAAATCCATCCACTTCGACGCGATCGAGATCGCGATCCTGATGTCGATACAGCCGGTGATGCGCATGGTGGCACCGAGTATCTGGGGCTGGCTGGCCGACCATACCGGCAAGCGGCATCAGGTCGTCCAGGCCGCCGCGACTTTGAGCGCAGCATGCTACCTCGGCGTGTTTGCAACCACCAGTTTCTGGGGCATGTTCCTGGTGCTGGCACTGATGAGCTTTTTCTGGAGCGCGTCGATGCCGCTGGTCGAAGCGACGACGCTCAGTTACCTCGGCAAGCACAGCGCCCGCTATGGGCGGATCCGCTCCTGGGGGTCGGTCGGCTTCATCGTCGCGGTGGTGGGGCTCGGTTATGCGTTCGACTACATCGCGATCGCGTGGCTGCTTTGGGCCGGTCTGGTCTCTGAGCTTGGCATCCTGATCTTTGCCCGGCAGATACCTCCGACCGAAGTGCTGGCGCATCACACCGATCACCAGCCGGTCAGGCAGATCGTGCTGCAGCCGAAAGTCATCGCACTGTTCAGCGCCTGCTTCCTGATGTCCGTCGCGCACGGGCCTTATTACACGTTTTATTCGATTTACCTGGTCGAGCACGGCTATGCCAAGAGCGCGGTGGGCGGTTTGTGGGCGCTCGGCGTGATCTGCGAGATTGGCGTGTTTTTCCTGATGCCGTGGCTGGTCAACTGCTTCGGGTTTACCCGCATCCTGCTGGCAAGTTTCGGTGCCGCAGTCGTGCGTTTTATGCTGATCGGCTGGGGCGTGGATTTTTTGTCGTTGCTGCTGATCGCGCAGATGTTGCATGCGGCCACCTTCGGCGCGTATCACGCTGCGTCGATGGGGCTGGTTCATGAGTTCTTTCGGGGACGGCATCAGTCCAAAGGACAGGCGCTGTTCGGCAGTTTTACCTATGGCGCGGGCGGCATGCTGGGCGGCCTGGCGAGTGGCCCGATCTGGCAGCACTATGGCGCGAGCG
>CAZCKZ010000099.1:0-6991 GCA_964499395.1 uncultured Gallionella sp.
CATATTCCGCGCCGAACAGCGCCTTCGCGCGATCGATCGCGAGCTGTTCGGCCACGTCCACATATTCGCAACCGCCGTAATAGCGCTTGCCCGGATAACCTTCGGCATACTTGTTGGTCAGCTTGCTGCCCTGGGCTTCCATTACCGCCGGGCTGGTGTAATTTTCCGATGCGATCAGCTCTATGTGATCTTCCTGGCGGCGGTTTTCATTCTGTATGGCCGCCCAAAGCTCGGGGTCGGTACGGGCGATGGTGTTTTTGCTGGAGAACATGGCGCGATTCCTGAATTGTGAAAACTGGAAAGAGGCGCGAATTCTACCATGTTGCGTATACAAACACCGTTGTACAGGGTGGCAGGTGGCTTCCTGGCGGATTCAAGGCCGAATTTTATGCCGCCGGCATTTTTCTGTGCATGGGTTTAAGTTTCCGGGAGACGAATTGCGCAAGTTGTGAGCCGATTAAAATTGTGCGGCCAGGCGCGTGGGGCTACAATGTTCATATGCCTGATTTCAATTTGACCCATCACTTTCTGATTGCCATGCCGGCGATGCAGGAAGGCGTTTTTGCCGGGACGCTGACTTACATATGCGAGCACAACGAGAACGGGGCGCTCGGAATCGTGATCAACCGTCCGATCAGTCTCACGATGGGCGAGATGTTCGACCAGGTCAACATTGCGCTGGACCAGCCTGATCTTGCCAAGATGCCGGTGTATTTCGGCGGGCCGGTGCAAACCGAACGCGGGTTTGTGTTGCATGACACGCATGGGAACTGGGAATCGACCCTGTGCATCAACGACAAGCTGGCGCTGACGACCTCCAGGGATATCCTCGAAGCGATGGGCAAGGGGGAGGGTCCGCGCAATGTGCTCGTTACGCTGGGCTATGCAGGCTGGGACCAGGGGCAACTGGAGCACGAGATCACCGAGAATATCTGGCTGACCGTGCCGGCTTCCGAGCACATCATGTTCGAATTGCCGCCAGAAGAACGCTTGCCTGCAGCAATGGCGCTGCTCGGGGTGGATTACGGCTCGTTGGTGGAGGATGCCGGACATGCCTGATTCCAGTTCTATTGCATCGGTGAAACTGCGTTGGCTTCCTCGCTCGCTCCTGATGAAACAAATACTAGCCATTCGACCATGCTGTCAAAAAACGACCGCCAAGTCGCTGGTTATAGCCGTGCCGGTCGCACTGTCAGCGTTGCTCGCTTATTGCCGCCTTGTTTGACCTTCGAAATAATACTGGAATGAAGAAGTGGTTGCGAAGCCAGATTCAATGATCCCGCAGGGGACTTTGCTGGCATTCGATTTCGGCACCAAGCGCATCGGCATCGCCGTCGGCAATACCCTGTTGCGCCGCGCCAATCCGCTGGCCACCATAGCCGATGAAAAGACCGAGGTGCGTTTTGCGGCAATCGCGGCACTTTTGAAGGAATGGCAACCCTGCGCGCTGGTGGTCGGTCTGCCGAGCAATGACGACGGTACGCCGCATGAGTTGACCGCGCTCTGCCGCCGCTTCGCCAACCGCCTCAAGGGGCGGTTTAATTTGCCGACGATTTTGCTTGATGAGCGTTATACTTCGCTTGCGGCAAGCGCGCAGTTGAACGAGGAGGGTATTCATGGCATGAAGCAAAAATCCCTGATTGACCAATATGCGGCGCAGCAGATTTTGCAGGCCTATTTTGATGAACCCGCAGCGGGAATACTCGCATGAATAATCCTCAATTAAATAAACACGGCGAACTCCAGCATCTGCTGTCCACCGAGGGCTTGCCGGTGCATATCCTGCGCGACATTCTCGACAAGGCTGCGGCGTTTGTCGATGTCAGCGACGGGTTCGAGATCAGGAATGCGCCATTGCTGAACGGCAAATCAGTGTTCAATGTTTTTTTCGAGAACAGCACCCGCACCCGCACCACCTTCGAGATCGCCGCCAAACGCCTGTCGGCGGATGTGGTCAACCTGAACATCGGCTCGTCATCCACCAGCAAGGGCGAAACCCTGCTGGATACCGTGGATAACCTGTGCGCGATGCATGCCGACATGTTCGTGGTGCGCCACTCGCAAAGCGGTGCGGCGCATATCATTGCGCGCCATGTCGCGCCGGAGATACATGTCATCAACGCCGGCGACGGGCGCCATGCCCATCCCACCCAGGCGCTGCTGGACATGTTCACTATCCGCCACTACAAGCAAGAGTTCCACAATCTGCGCGTCGCAATCGTCGGGGACGTGCTGCATTCGCGTGTGGCAAGATCGCAGATCCATGCACTGACCACGCTGGGCGTGCCCGAGGTGCGCGTTATCGCGCCCAAGACGCTGCTGCCGACCCTGGTAGAAAATCTCGGTGTGCGGGTTTTTCACGATATGACTCAGGGATTGAAAGATATTGACGTGGTCATGATGCTGCGCCTGCAGAACGAGCGTATGCAGGGCGCTGCATTACCCTCTGCGCAGGAATATTTCAAATACTATGGCCTTACCGAAGAGAAACTGGCCAATGCCAGACCGGATGCGATCGTGATGCACCCCGGTCCGATGAACCGGGGCATAGAAATCGACTCCAGTGTGGCAGACGGCAGACATTCGGTGATTCTGCCCCAGGTGACCTTCGGCATCGCGGTGCGCATGGCGGTGATGAGTATGTTGGCGGGGAAAACATGAACATTCTTATCAAGAACGGACGATTGATCGATCCGAAGAACAACACCGATGCACAACAGGATGTGTACATCGTTGACCGGCGCATCGCCGCTATCGGCAAACTGCCTTCAGGTTTTGTCGCAGGTCAGACGATCGACGCCGGCGGTCTGATTGTGGTGCCGGGGCTGATGGATCTTGCGGCGCGTCTGCGCGAGCCCGGATACGAGTACAAAGCGACCCTGGAATCGGAGATGACCGCTGCAGTGGCGGGCGGCATCACCAGCCTTGCCTGTCCCCCGGATACCGACCCTCCTCTCGATGAACCGGGTTTGGTGGAAATGCTGAAGCGCCGTGCGCGGTCGCTGAATCAGGCACGGGTGTTTCCGGTCGGCGCACTGACTTACGGCCTGAAGGGTGCGGAACTGACAGAAATGAATGAACTGACCGAAGCCGGATGCAAGGCCTTCAGTCAGGCGGATGCGCCGTTGACCGACACGCGCGTGCTGTTGCGTGCCATGCAGTACGCGGCCACGTTCGGCTACCGGGTCTGGCTGCGCCCGCAGGACAGCTATCTTGCCAAGAACGGTGTTGCGCATGACGGCGAAGTGGCAACCCGCCTAGGTCTGCCATCCATTCCGGTGATTGCGGAAACCATCGCGCTGGCGACCGCTCTGCAACTCGCCAGAGAGACCGGCGTCATCCTGCATATCTGCCGCGTATCCAGCGCTGCGGCAGTGGACATGATCCGCTCGGCCAAACGGGAAGGATTGAAGGTAAGCTGCGACGTATCCATGAATCACGTGCACCTTACCGAGATGGATATTGGATATTTTGATGCAAACTGTCGACTTGCACCGCCTCTGCGCAGCCCGGGGGACAAAGCGGCGCTGCGTGCCGGGTTGCTCGATGGCACGATAGACGCGATCTGTTCCAATCATTCACCGGTGGACGATGATGCCAAACAGTTGCCTTTCGCCGAAGCCGAAGCGGGTGCGACAGGACTGGAATTGTTGCTGCCGCTGGTGCTGAAATGGGCGGAGCAGGAGCGTATCCCGCTGCTTGATGCGCTGGCACACGTCACGATCAGGCCCGCCGAATTGCTCGGCCAAAAGATGGGGCATCTTTCCGTCGGCGCTCATGCCGACATCTGCGTGTTCGATGCGCAAGCTTCGTGGAAAATAGAGCCGGCCGCGCTGAAAAGCCAGGGCAAGAATACGCCGTTCAATGGCTACGAGATGCAGGGTCGGGTTCGTTATACGCTACTCGACGGACAAATCGTGTTTCAACAATAATTTCCGCCCGCAGTCGCAGGCTTTCATTTTTTCTGGATGATATGAACCCACTACTTGATATTACCGGTCTGCCGCGTTTTGCGGAGATCAAACCCGAACACGTCGCACCGGCGATAGAGCAATTGCTCGCGGAAAACCGCGCACTGGTCGCGCGTTTGCTTGAAGATACGGCGCAGCCCACCTGGCAAAATTTCATTGTACCGATGGAAAACGCCAACGAACGGTTATCGCGCGCCTGGGGGCCGGTCGGCCATCTGAACGCAGTGATGAACAGTCCCGAGTTGCGCGAGGTATACAACGCCACACTGCCGAAAATCACCCAGTATTACGCCGAGCTTGGCCAGAATCTGGCGCTGTTCGAAAAATTCAAAAAGCTGCGCAACAGCCCGGAATATGCCGGTTTGAGCGCGGCGCGCAAAAAGGTCATCGAGAACGAGTTGCGCGATTTCCGTCTCGGCGGCGCGGAGCTGCCGGATGCGCAGAAGGCGCGCTATCTGGAAATACAGGAGCGATTGTCCGAACTGTCTTCGCGGTTTTCCGACAATTTGCTCGATGCGACCAACGACTTCACGCTGGTTGTCGAAAACAGGAATGAGCTGAGCGGTTTGCCAGAGGATGTGCTGCAGGCAGCCCATGAGGCTGCCCAGGCTGCTGACAAAAGCGGCTGGCTGTTCACCTTGAAAGCACCGTCCTACATGCCGGTGATGCAATATGCCGACAACCGCGTATTGCGCGAGAAAATGTACCGTGCCTACGGCACGCGTGCCAGCGAATTTGGCAACCCCGAATGGGACAACACCAAACTGATGGACGAGATCGTCAAGCTGCGCGGCGAAGAAGCCCAGTTGCTTGGTTTCGCCAATTACGGCGAACTGTCGCTGGCGAGCAAGATGGCGAACTCGCCGCAGCAGGTGGTCGAATTCATGCGCGAACTGGCCCAGCGCGCGCGGCCGTTTGCCGAGAAGGATCTGGCCGAACTGCGCGAATTTGCGCGTAGCGAACTGGGGATCGATGACCTGCAATCCTGGGATGTGGGCTATGCCAGCGAAAAACTGCGCGAGCAACGCTATGCATTTTCCGAGCAGGAGGTGAAACAGTATTTTCCGGAAGATGCCGTGCTGCCGGGCATGTTCAAGCTGGTCGAAACGCTATATGGCTTGCAGATCAAGCCGGGTCACGCACCTGTCTGGCATGACGACGTGCGCTTCTTCGATATCAGAAATGCGGGGCAGCTTGTCGGCCAGTTCTATCTCGACCTGTATGCGCGCAACAGCAAGAGGGGCGGCGCATGGATGGACGACGTGATCACCCGCCGCCGCCTCGCAAAAGGTATCCAGACACCGGTCGCGTATCTGAACTGCAACTTCTCGCCGCCGGTGGGGGGCAAGCCGGCGTTGTTCACCCACGACGAAGTGATCACGTTGTTTCACGAGTTCGGCCATGGCTTGCACCATCTGCTCACCGAGGTGGAAGATATTGGCGTGTCGGGCATCAACGGCGTGGAATGGGACGCGGTCGAGTTGCCCAGCCAGTTCATGGAAAACTTCTGCTGGGAATGGGATGTGGTGCACGGCATGACCCGCCATGCAGACACAGGTGAAGCGCTGCCGCGCGCGCTGTTCGACAAGATGCTGGCCGCGAAGAACTTCCAGAGCGGCCTGCAGACGTTGCGCCAGATCGAGTTCTCGCTGTTCGACATGCTGATGCACAGCAGCTTCGAGCCGGGTGGCGGCAAGAGCATTCTGCGGCTGCTCGACGAGGTGCGCGCCGAGGTGGCGGTGCTGATCCCGCCAGCATTTCACCGTTTCCCGCACAGTTTTGCGCACATCTTTTCCGGCGGCTATGCGGCCGGCTATTACAGCTACAAATGGGCGGAAGTGCTGTCCGCCGATGCCTACAGCCTGTTCGAAGAGAACGGCGTGCTGAATCCCGATGTCGGCGCGCGTTTCCGCGGCGAGATACTGGCGATGGGCGGCAGCCGCGGCGCGATGCAGTCATTCACCGCGTTCCGCGGCAGGGAGCCGAGCATCGATGCCTTGTTGCGGCATAACGGCTTGCTCGAAACTTCCTGAGGAGGCAAGATGAAACGCATCGTTTTGTTGCTGGGCTGTTTGACGATCATGATTGCACAGGTGCAAGCCAGCGATTTGTTCCGCTGGGTGGATGATGCCGGCAAGGTCTACTACGGCGATACTCCTCCCGCAAATGCCATCAATGTCCAAAACATAAAGAGTTCATCCGGCTCGTCGCAGAATGATGATCTGCCCTATGAAACGCGTATCGCGCTGCAGAATTTCCCGGTCACCCTGTATGTCGGCAGCGTCTGCGACGCGGTTTGCGGTCAGGCGCACAGCCTGTTGAACCGGCGCGGTATCCCGTTCACCGAAAAAGTGTTGAAAACCAGCAAGGACATCGCGGCTTACAAGCAGCTTTCCGGGCTGGACGCGTTCGTTCCGGCGCTGCAGGTGGGCACGACCTTCATCAAGGGATTCCAGGAATCGCAGTGGAACAGCGAACTCGACATAGCGGGCTACGCGAAGACCGCGAGCTACCGCCAGCGTCTCCAGCAACAGCAACAGCAACCGCCATCAACTACAGAAGCGCCACCGGCTGGCGAAGGTCAAACATCCCCGGCCGAACCCGCCGGACAATAAAGCCAGCCGCTGCCGGTACAGGATTTTATCGAAATCAGGGAAGATGCCGTCCCAGAAACGTGTTCACAAATCCGACAGGGGTTTCTCGGCCAGTTTGTCGTCCCTGATTTGCAGTTGTTCGACCACCTTTTCCAGCGACGCATCCAGGGTCTGCATGGTTTCTGCGGATAGCGCCCACAGGGCTTCGGGCAAAACGCCCTGGGCCGGGCTGGGTGCCCTCATTATCAGTTTGGCGGCTTCATTCGTCAGGTGCAATCCAACCCGTCGCTGATCTTTATCGTTGCGTTCTTTGATGACCAGCTTGCGGGACGCCAATTTTTCAACAAGCTGGCTGCATGTGGATTGATGGATAGATAACTACACCGCAACATCCGATACGCCCATACCGGGGGTGTTCGCGACTTC
>CAZCKZ010000100.1:0-6978 GCA_964499395.1 uncultured Gallionella sp.
GGACGACCCGGCCGGCTTCGTCAAACGGGTCAATCATCTGATGCTGGAGATGCGCACCGGTTGAAATCGGCGCCCGATGTGTCAATAGGCAACTGCAATCAGGCCGGAAGAATTCGGCCCGATTGCGACCATACCTGATTCCTGCCCAGGAAAAGTCGCTCTATCTGCTATTCATCAGACAACATCTGGTAGGGCTCCATCGTCACCGACTCGATTCGGTAGCCAAGCATAGTCAATTGTCCTTCAAGCCGTGTGTTGCCGGTTTCGCTGAATTCGAACCGGTAAGTGCGGCGAAATACCCTGCGTCCCGATTTGTCGCGCACCAGCGCAAGTGCGGTACCGGCGACCGTATCATCAAGAAACTGCACATTCGCATCGTCGCAGACGCGCTTGCCCGCATTCCGTGCGATCTCGAGGGCATGCATGCTGTCATACCAGAACCATGCTAGCGCGGCCAGTAGCAACAGGAAAAGCAAACTTATTATGTCCATTGTCGGGGAAACGCTACGAGACTACTTTGAAAAGCTTAACTGATTCTGGCTGATGTATTGATAATTTATCTTGCTATACCCGCTAAATCAGCGTACAAGGCACCTTGGTATTTGATTCAAAGTTTTTGCAGTCCTGGTTTTCCATGTGCAATCTTCGATTCAAATAGTTTTGCGGGGGGTTTCCCCGTTTTTTAGCAAGCAGGAGTAATACACATGGCAACAGGTACAGTTAAATGGTTCAACGACTCAAAGGGTTTTGGTTTTGTCACGCCCGATGATGGCAGCGAAGACCTTTTCGCGCACTTTTCCGCGATCAACATGAGCGGTTTCAAATCACTCAAAGAAGGCCAGAAGGTCAGCTTTGAAGTGACACAAGGCCCAAAAGGCAAACAAGCTTCAAACATCCAGGAAGCATCCTAGCCGCTTCTCGAGTTGTTAAAAAAGCCCGGCACGAAAGTGTCGGGCTTTTTGTTTGCTGCGCCTGATATTGAACCTGGTGGGCGGTACTGGGTTCGAACCAGTGACCCCTGCCGTGTGAAGGCAGTGCTCTACCACTGAGCTAACCGCCCTGAAGAGGGCGCGCATTAGAGCATAACGCGATAATATTGGTCAATGCCGCGCGACAACTTTGTGTGCAAAGGACAAAGCCCGTAAAATGCGCGCCTCAAATGTTTACTATCCTGTTTAGCTTATGACCATACGCACCCGATTCGCTCCCAGCCCGACCGGTTACCTTCATATCGGCGGTGCCCGCACCGCTTTGTTTTCCTGGGCGTATGCACGCAAGCTGGGTGGCACCTTTGTTTTGCGTATCGAAGACACCGATCTGGAACGTTCCACGCAGGAATCGGTACAGGCGATCCTGGACGCGATGTCCTGGCTGAATCTGGATTACGACGAAGGCCCGTTCTACCAGATGCAGCGCATGGGGCGTTACAAGGAAGTTTTGCAGCAGATGCTGGACGAGGGTACCGCGTATTATTGTTATACCACGCCTGCGGAACTCGATGTATTACGCGAAGCGCAGCGCGCGCGCGGCGAGAAGCCCCGTTACGACGGCCAATGGCGGCCGGAGGTGGGCAAGGTCTTGCCGGCTCCCCCTGAGGGCATCAAGCCGGTGATCCGATTCAAGAACCCAGCCCATGGCGTGGCTGCCTGGGACGATCTGATCAAGGGCAGGATATCTTTCGAGAACAGCGAACTGGATGACCTGGTCATTGCGCGTGCTGACGGCACGCCGACCTACAATTTCTGCGTGGTGGTAGACGACCTGGATATGAACATCACGCAGGTCATTCGCGGCGACGATCACGTCAACAACACGCCGCGCCAGATCAATATCCTCAAGGCGCTGGGAGCTACGCTACCGCAATACGCACATGCGCCGATGATTTTGGGTGGTGATGGCGAGCGATTGTCGAAAAGGCATGGCGCGGTGAGCGTGATGCAATACGCCGAGGATGGTTTCCTGCCGGAAGCGCTGGTCAATTACCTCGCACGACTGGGCTGGTCGCACGGCGACGAGGAAGTTTTTTCCATGGAACGATTCGTCGAGTGGTTCGATCTGCGCCACATCAGCAAATCGGCGGCACAGTTCGATCCGGAAAAATTGCGCTGGCTGAATCAGTATTACATCAAGCTGGCCGATAACACGAGGCTCGGCGGTTTGGTGCGAAAAAAACTGGCTGAACGCGGAGTGCAGGTGAGCGAAGTGCCTCGACTTGAGGCAGTGATCGCCTTGTACAAGGAGCGTACCGCCACCCTGCTGGAACTGGCAGACGAGGCCGAGGTTTTCTATATCGAGATACATCCGGCGCAGGAATTGCTGGCTGCGCACCTTGTTCCCGAAGTGCTTCCTGCGTTGCGCGAACTTGCCGAACGTTTTGCCGATGTTGCCTGGGAAGCACCCGCATTGGCCGCACTGGTAAAGGAGTTGCTGGCAAAATATAATTTGAAAATGCCCAAACTGGCGATGCCGTTGCGCGTGATGCTGGTCGCCCAGACACATACCCCGTCGGTAGATGCCGTGCTGGCATTGTTCCCGCGAGAGACGGTACTGGCGCGCATGAAAAAATACATCTGATTATTTCCAGACAATAAAAAAGCACGCCCTTGGGCGTGCTTTTTTACAGCATTTTGATTTGCTTCAGTGCGTCGCCTTAACGGGTATTGCCATTGTTGCCGCGCCCGAGTGTGTAACTGGGGCGATCGCCGTTGCGACGTGGCGCACTGTTGCCGAAACTGCGTTCCTGGCTGCGCGGCTGGCCGGTACCCTGACCGCCAACACCCGGCGTATGCCCGTTGCCGTTAGCCTGGCCGTGCCATTGACCGTGACCTTCTTTGCGCCCGGTATGGCTATGGCGGCTGTCCGGTGCGCTGTGGTGAAAACCGTTGCCGGTCTTTCCGGGAAAACCGCCGCTGCGGTTGCCGCCAAAGCCCGCATTGTTGCCACCGCCGTAACCGCCACTGCGGCGCGGGCCGCTGTTGTTGCGCGGACGGTCGGAAGACGGGCCGGTGCGCAGTTTGTATTTCGGCTCCAGACCCACGATGGTGTGCATCTTGATGCTTTGTTCGGTATAGCGCTCGATACGCTTCAGCAATAGCGCATCGCGGTTCGAGGCGAATGAGATGGCAATGCCGCTCGAACCACCGCGACCGGTGCGTCCGATGCGGTGCACATAGTCTTCGGCGAATTTCGGCAGGTCGAAGTTGATCACATGCGAAATGCCGCGCACATCGAGACCGCGTGCGGCCACATCGGTAGCTACCAGGATGCGCACGTTGCCGTTGCGCATGTTGAGCAGGGTGCGGTTGCGTTCGCGCTGGTTCATATCGCCGTGCAATGCCGCGACGGAATGGCCTTGAGCGGAGAGCTGGTCGGCAAGACTGTCAGCATCGCGCTTGGTAGCGGTGAATACCAGTGCCTGGTTCATCTCCACATCGGTCAACAGGTGGCTGAGCATCTTGTTTTTGTGCGCCACGTCATCGGCGAACATCATGCGTTGCTCGATGTTTTCGTGTCTGTCCTTGGCTGCCGAAACGGAAATCTTCTTCGGTTCCTTGAGCAGGCGCGAAGCCAGGTTGCCAACCACGCCATCAAGGGTTGCGGAAAACAACAGGGTCTGACGCGTTGCGGGAGTCGCCTTGGCGATGCGTTCCACATCATCGACGAATCCCATGTCCAGCATGCGATCCGCTTCATCGAGGATCAGCACTTCCAGGCGCGAAAAATCGATGCGGCCGCGTTCCAGATGATCGATCAAGCGGCCCGGCGTGGCGACCAGGATGTCCACATGACTGGACAACAAACGGTTCTGCACCGGGTAAGGCATGCCGCCCAGGATGCTGATGATTTTGAAACGCATGTTCTTGCCGTATTTGGTCGCGGCATCGCAGACTTGCTGTGCAAGTTCGCGGGTCGGGGTCAATACCAGCACGCGCGGGCCTTTGCCGGGCAGAGCGGAAGGCGTGGCCAGACGATTCAGGGCGGGCAGAATGAACGCAGCGGTCTTGCCGCTACCGGTTTGCGATGAAGCCATCAGGTCGTGGCCGGCCATGATTTCGGGAATGGCCTGCGCCTGGATCGGCGTGGGTTCGGTGTAGCCGGTTTCGGCAATCGCCTTGAGAATGGCGGCGTTTAAATTTAAATTTTCAAATGACATCTTGCTTCCTTTTTTATTATCAAAGGGAACCCACATCGTCATTCGGACACAAGACCGCATCCGGTTAATAAAAACCGAATGCCGAATCGAATCCGGCATGACGAACCGAATAGTTCCCCAAGGTGAGCGCAGGCAGTAAAAACGACCCGTTGAAACGGGCAGACAGATTGACCGGCGCATAAAACATCGTTGCTAACCGGAAAACCCGTGAGAATCTTGAGGGGCTTACAGACAGGCGCGATATGCAAACGCGCGAGAGATAGGTCAGAAAACGATGAACCAATGCCACCTCAGTGGCGACAAGCGGCGCATTATACTGATGGAAAAAATAAAAGCCAGCAAAAGTTTGCCGCACCACGGCTTGTGCTAGAATGCGCCCCCTTTTCACAAGCAAGGCTGTATTCATGTCCCGCCAACTTCGTAACATCGCCATTATCGCCCACGTTGACCACGGCAAGACCACCTTGGTGGACAAGCTGCTGAGCCAGGCCGGCTCATTTTCTGCACATCAACATGTCGCCGAGCGCGTCATGGATAACAATGACCTGGAAAAGGAACGGGGCATCACCATTCTGGCAAAGAACTGTGCTGTGTTCTACGAGGGCGTGCATATCAATATCGTGGATACGCCGGGCCATGCTGACTTCGGCGGCGAAGTGGAACGCGTGCTGGGCATGGTGGACGGCGTGCTGTTGCTGGTGGACGCCGTCGAAGGACCGATGCCGCAAACCCGTTTTGTCACCAAGAAAGCGCTTGCTCTCGGCCTGCGTCCAATCGTGGTGATCAACAAGGTCGACCGTAATGGCGCCCGCCCGGATTGGGTGATCAACCAGACTTTCGATCTGTTCGACAAGCTGGGCGCGACCGAAGAGCAACTGGATTTCCCGGTAGTGTATGCCTCGGCATTGAACGGCTATGCCATGCTGGAACTGGATAAGCCTAATACCAATATGTTTCCATTGCTGGATGCTGTGATCAGGCACGTTCCGGCACCGGAAGCCGATCTGGATGGGCCGTTGCAAATGCAAATTTCCGCGCTGGACTATTCCAGCTTCGTGGGACGTATTGGTGTGGGCCGTATCCGTCGCGGCAAGATCAAACCCGGCCAGGATGTGATGGTGATGAATGGCGACAAGCCGCCCAAGCGCGCTCGTGTCAACCAGGTCATGGGTTTTCGCGGTATCGAACGCGTGTTGCTGGATGAGGCCGGTGCGGGTGACATCGTCCTGGTTAACGGTATCGACGAGATCGGCATCGGTGTAACGCTGGCCGACGTTAACAAGCCGGAAGCCTTGCCCATGCCCAAGGTGGATGAGCCGACCCTGACCATGAACCTGATGGTGAATACCTCCCCGTTGTGCGGCCAGGAAGGCAAGTTCATCACCAGCCGCCAGATACGCGACCGCCTGAACAAGGAGTTGCTGGTGAACGTGGCGTTGCGTGTCGAAGAAACGGACAACACCGACGTGTTCCTGCTGGCCGGACGCGGAGAATTGCACCTGACCATATTGCTGGAAAATATGCGCCGTGAAGGTTTTGAAATGGGCGTCGGCAAGCCGCGTGTCGTGTACCGTGAGATCAACGGCGAGAAATGCGAGCCGTTCGAAGTGCTGACCGTGGACGTGGAAGACAGCAACCAGGGCGCAGTGATGGAAGAACTGGGCCGCCGCCGCGGCGATTTGCAGGACATGCAACCGGACGGACACGGCCGGGTGCGTATGGAATACCGCATTCCGGCGCGCGGCTTGATCGGCTTCCAATCCGAATTCATGACCATGACGCGCGGCACCGGCATCATGGCGCATGTATTCGACGACTACGCGCCGGTCAAGGCAGATATGCCCGGCCGCCGCAACGGGGTGTTGATTTCCGCGGAAAAGGGCGAAGCCGTGGCTTACGCGTTGTGGAAACTGGAAGATCGCGGCCGCATGTTCGTGTCGCCCGGCGACAAATTGTACGAGGGCATGATCATCGGCATCCATAGCCGTGACAACGATCTTGTCGTCAACCCGATCAAGGGCAAGCAGCTGACCAACGTGCGCTCTTCCGGAACCGATGAAGCGGTGCGCCTGACCCCGCCGATCCGCCTGACGCTGGAATCCGCGGTCGAATTCATCGACGACGATGAGCTTGTCGAAATCACCCCGGTCTCGGTGCGCATGCGCAAACGTCTCCTGACAGAAAACGAGCGCAAAAGGGCTACTCGCTCATAATCAGAGAGCGAGTTTCGGCGAAGGCTAACCCGGAGGGTTAAACCGCGATAGCGGTGGCCGTAACCAAAACGAGCGCAAGCGTGCCGGACGCAGCTAGCACTTCGTTTGTGTTCATGTAAGGTAAAGGGGTGCTCAGGCATCCCTTTTCATTTGGGCTGGCTGATTGGTTTATACTGGCACGAAAGTCATATCAGGAAGCAAAACTCATGGGGCCACTGGTCAATATCTTCGTGTCACTTCTGGTGGGTCTTCTGGTGGGCGCGGGTGCTGTTTGGTTGATTTTGCGTGAACGCATTGCAACTGCCGGGATGTTCGCAAAAGGTGAGAACCAGATTGAAATCGCCCGTCTTAATGAGCGCCTGATTGCAGCGCAGGAAGAAACCAATCGTCTGGCAAGAGACAAGGAAAATCTTGCCACACTTCGTGACCAGCTTACTTCCGAGCAACAACGATTGAGCAACCAGGTTGCCGAACTGACCACTATCCTGGAATCGGAGCGTACCCAGAACGGAGAAAAAATCGAACTGCTGAAGAACGCCGAGGAGCAGCTATCCAACCGCTTCAAGACTCTGGCCAGCGAGATTCTGGAAGATAAGACCAAACGGTTTACCG
>CAZCKZ010000101.1:0-6938 GCA_964499395.1 uncultured Gallionella sp.
CGCTATCTGCTGGTGGACGAATATCAGGACACCAACGATTGCCAATACCAGATGATCAGGCTGCTGGCCGACATGCGCGCTGCGCTTACCGTGGTGGGCGATGACGATCAGTCCATTTACGCCTGGCGCGGTGCGAGCATAGCGAACCTGCACAACCTGCGCGACGACTATCCCAATCTGCGCGTTATCAAGCTGGAGCAGAACTACCGCTCCTCGCAACGCATCCTCAAGGTGGCAAACCAGCTGATCAATCACAACACCAAAGTGTTCGAGAAAAAACTATGGAGCGACCACGGCATCGGCGATGCGATACGAATCTATGCGGCGCGAGACGACGAGCACGAGGCCGAAAGCGTGGTAATGAAGCTGATGGCGCACAAGTTCGAGCATCGCACCCGCTTTGCCGATTACGCGATCCTGTACCGCAGCAATCACCTGTCGCGCGCTTTCGAGGAACAACTGCGTGCCCAGCGTGTTCCCTATACCGTCAGCGGCGGTACCTCGTTCTTCGACCGTGCCGAGATCAAGGATATCACCGCATATTTGCGGCTGATCGCCAACCCGGACGATGATCCAGCCTTCATCCGTGCCATCACCACGCCCAAGCGCGGCATCGGCAATACCACGCTGGAGAAACTCGGCAGCTACGCCGGAGCACGCCACATCAGCCTGTTCGAGGCAGCATTCGAATCGCAGGTTCGACAAGAATTGCCGGCGCGTCAATACGAAGAGCTGATGCTGTTCTGCAACTTCATCAACCGCATTCAGGATAGAGCCGACAAGGACTCCTGTGCCGAATTGCTGGACGAACTGCTGCGCGCGATCAATTACGAGACCTGGCTGTACGACTCGCATGATCCCCGTATGGCCGAGAGCAAGTGGAAGAATGTGGATGATTTCATCGGCTGGCTCAAACGCAAGGCTGAAGCGGACGAGAAGTCATTGCTCGAGATGGTGCAAACCGTCGCATTGATCAGTATGCTGGAAGACAGGGACCAGGAGCCGGATGCCGTCGTGCTGTCCACCCTGCATGCCGCCAAGGGACTTGAATTCCCGCACGTGTTCATCATCGGCGCTGAAGAAGAAATACTTCCGTTCCGCGACAGCGACGAAAAACAAATCGAAGAGGAGCGCCGCCTGATGTATGTCGGCATCACCCGCGCCGAACGCAGCCTGCAGATCAGCTACTGCAATCGCCGCAAGCGCGGCAAGGATTGGTCGGCCTGCGAGCCGAGCCGCTTCCTGGAGGAATTACCCGAAGACGAATTGGTTTACGCGGGCGGCCATGCGGATGCTGTGCCCACTGTGACCAGGAATGAGGGCATGGACAAGCTGGCGAGACTGAAGGCGATGCTGAACAAACCGGTAACCGAATAATTGCAACAGCCGTCACGAACACGGCAATAAAATCCGGAAGTCATGGAATCGAGTTTATATATATTGTTGCAATTTGAATGTTGCGTTTTGTGTTGTCAGGTGACATTATTTTATTGCCACAGTATTTGTAAGGTTATTTAGGCCGTCAAACTGACAGGTTGATAGTTGATATGAGGGCCAAAATTCCGGTTGTGGCGCGAGTTGTTACGATAAATATCCAGGAGGTGCCAAATGAGTTCAATAACAGTTTCGGGTGCATTAACGGTTTTCTTTGTTTTTTCACCATTTATTGTAATGAGTATGCTCATTATATTTTCGGGCAAGCCTACCGAATAGATAAGTAGCGCTACCCAGAATGCCCTGGGTGGCCAGACACAAACCAGCGGCTTTATTGCTGAGCCGACTATAAGGCAGCAGACTGCCAAGATTTTTTTGGGCCTGGCAAACGGCCTTGATAGCCAAAACGGTTTGCCAGACAAAATTGAATAAGCCTCGCTGGATATGACCACGCTAGATGCGTATAATGCTCGCTTTGCCGAGGGCTGTTTCATGCGCATCATTCAAAAAGCTTTAACCTTTGACGACGTTCTGCTCGTCCCTGCCTACTCCAATGTATTGCCGCGCAATGTCAGTCTGCGCACCCAGCTTACCCGCAACATCAATCTGAATATTCCGCTGCTGTCCGCGGCGATGGATACCGTCACCGAAACGCGTCTCGCGATTGCGCTGGCGCAGGAAGGCGGCATCGGCATCATCCACAAGAATATGTCGGCCCAGGCACAGGCCGAAAAGGTTGCCAAGGTCAAGCGCTTTGAAAGCGGCGTGGTTCAGGATCCCATCACCATCACGCCGGACATGACGGTGCACAGCGTGATCGGTCTGACCCGCAAGCACAAAATTTCGGGTTTGCCGGTGGTGCAGGGCAAGCAACTGGTCGGTATTGTGACCAATCGCGATCTGCGCTTCGAGAACAACCTGGATCAGCCGGTCAAGAACATCATGACGCCGCTCAAGCGTCTGATCACCGTAAAGGAGAACGCCAGCCTTGAAGAAGCGCGCAATCTGATGCACAAGCATCGCATTGAGCGGGTGATGGTGGTGAACGACGAATTCGAGCTGCGCGGCCTGATGTCGGTCAAGGATATCCTGAAATCAACCGAGCATCCGATCGCCTGCAAGGACAGTTTTGGCCATCTGCGTGTCGGTGCCGCGGTCGGCGTGGGCGAGGGCACGGAAGAGCGTGTCACGTTGCTGGCGGAAGCCGGTGTGGATGTGATCGTGGTGGATACCGCACACGGCCATTCGCAGGGTGTGCTGGATCGCGTCAAGTGGGTCAAGAGCCGGTTTCCGCATATCGAGGTAATCGGCGGCAACATCGCAACCGGCGGTGCGGCGACGGCATTGCTGGATCACGGCGCGGACGGCGTCAAGGTCGGCATCGGTCCCGGCTCGATCTGCACTACACGGATCGTCGCGGGTGTCGGTGTTCCGCAGATCGCTGCGATACAGAGTGTGTCCAAAGCGTTGCAAGGGACCGGTGTACCGCTGATCGCCGATGGCGGAATTCGCTACTCCGGCGATATCTCCAAAGCGATCGCGGCCGGCGCACATACGGTGATGCTCGGCGGATTGTTCGCCGGTACCGAGGAAGCACCCGGCGAGATCGAGTTATTCCAGGGACGCTCCTACAAATCCTACCGCGGCATGGGCAGTCTGGCCGCGATGCAGCAAGGTTCCAGCGACCGTTATTTCCAGGATAACGAAGACAACCAGGACAAGCTGGTGCCGGAAGGCGTGGAAGGTCGTGTGGCATACAAGGGCAGCGTGCTGGCAGTGATCCATCAGCTGATGGGCGGTCTGCGTTCCAGCATGGGCTATCTTGGATGCGCGGATATCGCCACCATGCACACCAAAGCCGAGTTCGTCGAGATATCTTCTTCCGGCATACGCGAGTCGCATGTGCATGATGTGCAGATCACCAAGGAAGCGCCGAACTACCATATAGAATAGGATTCAAGGGCTGAGTTTCAGTAGCCATGCCATCATCCCGATATTCCTGAACTTGGTCCTTATTCCAGAACCTTCACGTCCAGATCACAAGCCATGGCCCACAAAAAAATCCTTATCCTTGATTTCGGTTCGCAATATACCCAGTTGATTGCTCGCCGCGTGCGTGAAACCAACGTCTACTGTGAACTGCATCCCTGTGATGTCGATGCGAACTTCATACGCGATTTCAAACCGGCAGGGATCATACTTTCCGGGGGCCCGAATTCGGTGACTGAGGGCGATACGCCGCGCGCGCCGCAGATCGTGTTCGAGCTGGGCGTGCCGGTACTGGGCATTTGCTACGGTATGCAGACCATGGCCGCGCAATTGGGCGGTGCGGTTGAAACCGGTCTGGTACGTGAATTCGGATATGCCGAGATTCGCGCACAGGGACATTCTGCATTGCTGCGCAATATTCAGGACAGGACCAATGCGCAGGGTCACGGTTTGATCGATGTGTGGATGAGCCACGGCGACAAGGTGACCGCGCTGCCGCCGGGATTCTCGGTCATCGCCAGCAATGCCACCACGCCGATCGCCGGCATGGCCGACGAAGCGCGGCATTTTTACGCGCTGCAATTTCATCCGGAAGTGACCCATACCACCCAGGGCAAGGTGATACTGAACCGCTTCGTGCATGACATCTGCGACTGTGAGCAGGATTGGAACATGCCGGATTACGTTGGCGAAGCGGTGGCAAAAATCCGTGCACAGGTGGGCAAAGACGAAGTGATACTCGGGCTGTCCGGCGGGGTGGATTCCTCGGTGGCTGCAGCGCTGATACAACGCGCTATCGGTGACCAGTTGACCTGCGTGTTCGTGGACAACGGCTTGTTGCGTTTGAACGAGGCCGAGCAGGTGATGCTTACCTTTGCTGAAAGTCTCGGGGTGAAAGTGATACATGTCGATGCCAGCAGCGAATTCCTGCATCATCTGACCGGCGTGTCGGAACCCGAGCAGAAACGCAAGATCATCGGGCGCGAATTCGTCGAGGTGTTCCAGCGCGAGGCAAAAAAATTGCCGCAAGCGAAGTGGCTGGCGCAGGGCACGATCTATCCCGACGTGATCGAGTCGGCCGGAGCAAAGACGAAAAAAGCCCATACCATCAAGTCGCACCACAACGTCGGCGGTTTGCCGGAAAGCCTGCACCTGAAACTGCTCGAGCCGTTGCGCGAACTGTTCAAGGATGAAGTGCGCGAACTGGGCGTGGCGCTTGGCCTGCCGCACGGCATGGTGTATCGCCATCCTTTCCCCGGCCCCGGTCTGGGCGTGCGCATACTGGGTGAAGTCAAGCGCGAGTATGCCGAGCTGCTGCGGCGTGCCGATGCGATCTTCATCGAAGAACTGCATGCCGCCAAGGATGATGACGGAGTGTCGTGGTACGCGAAAACCTCGCAAGCCTTCGCCGTATTCCTGCCGGTAAGAAGCGTCGGCGTGATGGGGGACGGGCGCACCTACGAATGGGTGGTGGCACTGCGCGCGGTGCAGACCCAGGACTTCATGACCGCGCACTGGGCACATCTGCCCTATGAATTGCTGGGCAGGGTCTCCAACCGTATCATCAACGAAGTGCGCGGCATCAACCGGGTCGTGTATGATATTTCCGGCAAGCCGCCCGCGACGATAGAGTGGGAGTAGCGACCCGGACGCGGTGCGGAGCCGTCTCTGGTTCGGGCAGGGTCGCTATCCGCGAAAAAGCAAACGTTTGAGCATCGCAGGCCTGTCCGAGCGGATACCCGGACAGTGCGAAAGGGTCGATGCCAAGCAGTGGGGCACCTTCGGCCTACTCATGTGTGGATGCTACAATACTGCACACCAAGCAAAAAAACGGAAGAGCAACGCATCACCCATCATCCCGCGCGAGGTCGACGATGCCTGAGCAATCCACACTTGCTGGTCTAGCGCCCTCTCTCAATGTCCATGAGACGCTTTTGGTCATGCGCAGGAGCCGGATGTTTTGCGCATCCTGTCTGTTGCTGCTGTTTGCCACGCTACCAACGCTTTCTACCGCCACCGAAAACACCAATAGTGTAGCCGCTCCCGCCACGCTGAAGGTCGTGATGGACGACAATTATCCGCCTTATGTATTCCGCGATTCAAACGGAGTACTTACCGGTTACCTGGTGGACATATGGAAATTGTGGGGAAGCAAGACCGGTGTGCGCGTCGAACTGACTGCCACCGACTGGGATAAAGCCCAGCAAACCATGTATGCCGGACATGCCGATGTCATCGACACCATATTCCGCACCCCGCAACGCGAACGGCAACTGGATTTTACCCCTCCATACGCGGAGATTCCGGTGCCTATCTACACTTATACCGGCATCGGCGGCATTACCGACCTCAATACCTTGCATGGATTTCTGGTTGGCGTGAAGGCAGGCGATGCCTGTGCCGATAAACTCGAAGCGGCCGGCATCACGACTTTGCAGCCATACCGAAGCTATGAGGCTCTGGTTCAGGCCGCTGCTACCAGGCAAATAAGGGTGTTCTGCCTGGATGAGCCCGCCGCCAACTATCTGCTTTACCGTGACCGCGTCGAGCGCGACTTTCACAAGGCATTCACGCTTTACACCGGAGCGCTGCACCGCGCCGTGCATAAGGGCGATACCAGAACGCTGGCGCTGTTGCAGCATGGCTTTTCGGCCATCACACCGGACGAGCTTGCGGCATTGCGGGATAAATGGATGGGCAAGCGTCTGCCCGATGCATTGAGCCGCACATTGACCTATGCCTTATGGATTGCAGCGTTCGTTATCCTGTTGCTTGGCGTGTTGAGTCTTGTTCTGCGCCATCTTGTCAGGCAACGCACCGCGCAACTGAGTATTGCGTACAACAGTCTTGAGCGGCTGACAAGGCTCTACGCTGCCTTGAGCCAGTGCAATCAGGCCATCGTGCGCAGCAAGAGCGAGGCGGAGTTGTTTCCGCAAATCTGCCGCGACGCAGTGGAATTTGGCGGCATGAAGATGGCCTGGATCGGGATGCTGGACGAGGCGAACAAGATGATCAAGCCGGCAGGCGCATTCGGTGAAGGCATGGAATATCTCGAAGGTATCCAGATATCGGTGGCTGCCGACGATCCGCACGGGCGCGGCCCGACCGGTATTGCAATACGCGAGAACCGGCCGGTCTGGTGCCAGGATTTTCGGCATGACCCGATCACCGCGCCCTGGCATGAGCGCGGCGCGCGGGTGGGCTGGGGCGCGTCGGCATCATTGCCGTTGCAGCGGAACGGTGTCGCCGTCGGCGCTTTCACCCTATATTCCAGTGAGGCCAATGCCTTTGATGAAGCGGTGCGCAACCTGCTGCTGGAAATGACGGCGGACATCAGTTTTGCGATGGATAATTTCGTCCGCGAAGCCGAGAGCAGACGGGCAGCCGAAGCGCTGAAACTCAGCGAACAGCACTTCCGCGCTTATTTTGATCGTGCCATGGTGGGAATGGTTTCGACCAGCCCGGCGAAAGAATGGCTGGAAGTCAATGATGCGATTTGCGAAATGCTCGGCTAT
>CAZCKZ010000102.1:0-6859 GCA_964499395.1 uncultured Gallionella sp.
GCATGAACACGGTTCGCGCAGCGCCGGCAACAAAGTCAGGCAACCCACTATGCGACATGTCGCTTGTGGAATTGACACTGCAGGGAATACCGCCGGCCACCGTAGCTGCAGTACTTGAAATTGTATGTCTAGATAATGAGGTGGCAGCATGATATTCGCGATGCTCGGCGAGGCCTGGCGGGCGATGGGTGCGAACCGTCTGCGCACATTCCTGACCATGCTCGGTATGGTCATCGGCGTGGGCGCAGTGGTGCTGATGATGGCGATCGGGCAAGGTGCGCAATATGCGATCAAGCAGACCATCGCCGGCATGGGCAGCAACCTGTTCATCCTGATTTCCGGCAGCACTTCGTCAAGCGGCGTGCGCTCCGGCGGGGGCGGCGGATATACATTGAATGTCGGCGATGCGGATGCGATCGCCGAACTGCCCGGCGTGCAGGCGGTCGCGCCGATACAGCCGGGCAGCGCGCAGGTCGTTTACGGGCCGAACAACTGGAACACCTCGGTGATCGGCACCACGCCGGGCTATCTTGAAGCCCGGTCCTGGCAGATCGCTTCTGGCGAAGCCTTCACGAACTCGGATGTGCGCTCGGGCACGCGCGTTGCGCTGGTCGGGCAAACGGCCGCACAGAATTTGTTCGGCGACGAAAATCCGGTCGGCAAGACCTTCCGCATCCGGCAAAGCCCGTTCGTCGTTCTCGGCACACTGGCGCTCAAAGGCCAGGGAATGGACGGACGTGATCAGGACGACACCATCATCATTCCGATCACTACGGCCCAGCGCCAGGTTTTCGGATCGCAGTTTCCGGGCTCGGTACGCATGATGATGGTGCAGACCACCAGCCAGGAGATCATGCCGGAAGTGGAAAAATCCATGGTTGCACTGCTGCGCCAGCGGCACCGGATACGCGAAGGCATGGACAACGACTTTTTTCTGCGCAACCTCACCGCGGCGGCCGATTCCGCCGCAGAAAGTACGCGTGTGATGTCGCTGCTGCTCGGCGCGATTGCATCGGTGTCGCTATTGGTCGGCGGCATCGGCATCATGAACATCATGCTGGTGTCGGTCACCGAACGCACCCGCGAGATCGGCATACGCATGGCGATCGGTGCGCGCGAACGCGACATTCTGCTGCAATTCCTGCTGGAAGCGATCATCATTTCGGTGGTGGGATGCTTCATCGGCCTGCTGCTGGGAATCGGCGGCGCGCTGCTGACCGACTCGTTGACCGGTACCGCGGTGATCATATCGGGAAGTTCGATCATCGTTGCTTTCAGCGTTGCCGCAGCGGTGGGAATCTTCTTCGGTTTTTATCCGGCACGCAAAGCCGCACGGCTTGATCCGATCGAGGCGCTGCGTTATCAATAGGCGGGATCGCTTCCTCCCGGCCATGCCGTGACACCGCTTATCCGCCTTTATCCGGATAAAGCATCCGTCTGTTGCTTTTGGTTTTTTCAAGTGCCGCACCGTCCATCATGCAATTCAATTCCCAATCGCAATTGTCAACAATTCAGCTCACGTGATATTCTCGGGTATCTGTCAATCATCTATAAATAATGTCAGTTTCCATCAAGACCCCTGAAGAAATCGAGAAAATGCGCATTGCCGGTCGCCTGACCAGCGAGGTGCTCGATTACATCGCCCCGTTTGTCAAGGCGGGCGTGACCACCAACGAGTTGGACAAGCTCTGCCATGACCTGATCGTCGATGTGCAGCATGCCATTCCTGCCCCGCTCAACTACGCGCCGGGCGGGCATACGCCGTACCCGAAGTCCATTTGCACCTCAATCAATCATCAGGTATGCCACGGCGTACCCGCCGACAAGGCGCTCAAGAACGGCGACATCGTCAATCTGGATATTACGGTGATCAAGGACGGATATCACGGCGACAGCAGCCGCATGTTTTATGTCGGGGAACCGTCGATCCAGGCGCGGCGCTTGTGCGAGATCACCTGGCAGTCGCTGTGGCGCGGCATACGCGCGGTCAAGCCGGGTGCCTACCTGGGCGACATCGGCCATGCCATCCAGAGCTTTGTCGAACCGCTGGGCTACGGCGTGGTGCGCGAATTCTGCGGACACGGTATCGGGCAGCGTTTCCATGAAGAACCTCAGGTGTTGCATTACAGTAGGCCGAAGACCGGCCTGAAACTCGAACCCGGCATGACCTTCACCATCGAGCCGATGATCAATGCCGGCAAACCCGACATCAAACAGCTGGGCGATGGCTGGACCGTGGTTACCAAGGATCACAGCCTGTCAGCGCAATACGAGCACACCATACTCGTGACCGATACCGGATTTGAAGTTTTGACCGTTTCCGATGGCTGCCCTCCCCCTCCCCGATAATACTGCCGCGCTACGCAAGTCTTTAAGCAATGATCGGTTGGCACTCGAACAAAGCTTTCTGAAAAATTGCAAAGCCGGGTACCTGCTCGGCGCGCACAGCCGGCTGATCGACCGCTACCTGCATCACGTCTGGCGCTTGCTCTCCATGCCGGAACATATTGCGCTGATCGCGGTTGGCGGCTACGGACGCGGCGAGCTGTATCCGAAGTCGGACATCGATTTGCTGATCCTGCTGAAAGCCGACAAACCGGACGAGGCGCTGCAGCAGAAACTGCATCAGCTGGTCAGCATGCTGTGGGACATCGGCCTGGAAGTCGGGCACAGCATACGCACCGTCGCGCAATGCCTGGGCGAGTCGGCCGATATCACCGTGCAGACCAACCTGCTCGAAGCGCGCCTGATTACCGGCGATGCAAGGCTGTTCGCGGAACTGAAAAATGTGCTGCATCAATACCTGGAACCGCGCGAATTTTTTCTGGCCAAGCAGCATGAACAGCAGCAGCGCCATGCGCGCATTGCCGATACGGATTACAACCTCGAACCCAACCTGAAGGAAAGCCCCGGCGGCCTGCGCGACCTGCAGACCATTACCTGGATCAGCCGCGCGGCCGGCCTGGGCACACGCTGGAGCGATCTCGCCAAGGCCGGCCTGATCAGCATGGCCGAGGCACGCCAGATCGCACGCCACGACAACCTGCTGCAAACGTTGCGCATACGCCTGCACTATCTGGCCAAACGGCGCGAAGACCGCCTGATATTCGAATTCCAAACACCGCTCGCCGAGCAAATGGGCATCACCGCTTCGGCCAACCGTCGCGCCAGCGAACATTTGATGCAACGCTACTACCGGACAAGATTGGCGGTGCGCCAATTCAACTCCATCCTGCTGCAAAGCCTGCATGACTACCTGTTTCCCGAAACGCCGCCACAGCATGCTTTGAACGAAAGATTCAGAGTCATCGGCACCTTGCTGGATATCCGCGATGAACAATTGTTTGAACATGCGCCGGAAGCAATTTTCGAATTGTTCCAGCTGATGCAAAAACACCCGGAACTGACCGACTTCAGCGCAAGAACGCTGCGCGCACTGTGGCGCGCCCAGCATCGGATCGACGCGGCTTTTCGCCGCAACCCGCTGAACCGGGCACATTTCATGGACATACTGCGCCAGCCGCAGGGAGTCCTGCATACGCTGCGGCGCATGAATCAATACGGCATACTCGGGCGCTACATACCCGCGTTCGGGCGTATCGTCGGACAGATGCAACACGACCTGTTTCATGTCTACACGGTGGACGAACACATCCTGATGGTGGTGCGCAATCTGCGCCGTTTCGCCGTGCCGAAGTTCGCCCATGAACACCCGCACTGCAGCAGGCTGATCGGCGAATTCGCCCGCCCCGAGGTGCTGTATGTCGCCGGGCTGTTCCACGACATCGCCAAAGGGCGCGGCGGCGACCATTCCCAGCTCGGCAAGAAGGACGCCCGTGCTTTCTGCAAGCAGCACCTGCTCAGCCGCGACGACACCGAACTGGTGGTGTGGCTGGTCGAACATCACCTGACCTTTTCCGCGACCGCACAGAAGCAGGATCTGTCCGATCCCGAGGTGATCGCGAATTTTGCCGCCAAGATCAAGAACGAGCGCTACCTGATCGCGCTGTATCTGCTGACGATCGCGGATGTGCGCGGCACCAGCCCGAAAATCTGGAATGCCTGGAAAGCCAAGCTGATCGAAGACCTGTACCGTGCGACACGGCGCTACCTGAAAGACGGCAAAATCATCAATCTCCTGGATAATATCCGCACACAGGCCGCGACCACGCTGAACCTGTATGCGATGGCACCGGAGTCATACCAGTTGCTCTGGGCCCAGCTCGATGACAGCTATTTCCTCGATCACGAAGCGCAGGAAATCGCCTGGCATACCCGCTTGCTGGCCTTCAAGGTGAACACCCCGGATCCGCTGGTCAAGGCGCGGCTCAGCCGTACCGGCGAGGGATTGCAGGTGATGGTGTATTGCACGGACCGGCGCGGGCTGTTCGCGCGCATCTGCGATTTTTTTGCACGGATGAGCTTCACCATCGTCGAAGCCAAGATCCACACGACCCTGCATGGCTACGCGCTGAACAGTTTCCAGATCATGGAAGCCGCGCCGGGCAATACCGCCTACCGCGACATCATGCCCTATATCGAGTTCGAACTCGCGCAGCAGATCGTGCAAGCCAAACCGATATTGCCTGCCGCCATGGGCAGGGTCAGCCGCCAACTGAAACACTTCCCGCTCGCCACCGAAGTCGGGATCAAACCCGGCAACAAGGGTATGCTGGTGCTCTCGCTGGTCACCGGCGATCGTCCGGGACTGTTGGCGCGCATCGCGCTGATTCTGGATAAGCACAACATCCAGCTGCATCGCGCCAAGATCAACACATTGGGCAGCCGTGCCGAGGATGTGTTCTGGATCAGCGGTGCGGATCTCGCCCGGCCCGAGCAAATCGATGCACTGCGGAAAGCGATGCTGGCAGTTTGAACAGTTGTTGCAGTGAGCCTGACACAGGAGATAACCGTGAGTAGCGAACCTTGAATACGGCCATCATCGGCGGCGGTTACGCGGGCATGGCTGCCGCGGTCGCACTGACCGATCGTGGTATCGCAGTCAGCGTGTTTGAAAGCGCCCGGCAACTCGGCGGGCGCGCGCGCGGTGTGGCTTACCACGGTATGCAGCTCGACAACGGCCAGCACCTGCTGCTCGGCTGTTATCGCCAAACCCTGCGCATGATCGAAAAAGTGGGCGGAGATATCGAAACCGATTTCCTGCGTGTTCCGCTGCAACTTGATCTGCACGGCGAGTTTTCACTGAAAGCGCCGCACCTGCCCGCCCCGCTCCATCTGCTGGCCGCACTTCTCGGGGCAAAAGGCCTGTCCCTGGCCGCACGGATCAGCGCCGTGCGTTTCATGCTCGAACTGCGCCGCATGAATTTTCGTTTGCCCGGCGACATGACCGTTACAGAGATGCTCGCGCAATACGGCCAGGATGCAGACCTCACCATGAAGCTCTGGGAACCGCTGTGCATCGCCGCGCTGAATACGCCTATTCACAAGGCTTCCGCACAGGTGCTGCTCAACGTATTGCGCGATGCGTTAAACCGCTCGCGCTCAGACAGCGATATGCTGTTGCCTCGCATCGGCTTCACCGAACTGTTCCCGCAACGCGCCGCAGACTATGTCGAGCAGCACAGCGGAAAGGTGCACATCGGGTGCGGTGTGGAAGCGTTGCATCCGCTCGGAAACTGTATTGAAATAACCAGCCCATTGGGTACAGAAAGATTCAGCCACGTCATATGCGCCGCGCCGCCTGCGGTTGCCGCCAAATTGTTGCACCCCATCGCCGCTGTTGCAGAGACCGTCGCTCAGATCGACCGTCTTGAGCACCAGCCGATCTACACCGTGTATCTGCAATATCCGGAATACATCACTCTGCCGCAGCCCATGCTCGGCCTGCACCAGCGCTACAGCCAGTGGCTCTTCGACAAGGGGCGCATCGCCGGCCAACGCGGCCTGCTCGCCGCAGTGATCAGCGCGGAAGGCATTCATCAGGAATTGTCCCATGAAGAGCTTGCACAAAAAGTGATCGCGGAACTGCGCGAGGAATTCGGCATCTCCGGGCAACCGCAATGGTACAAGGTCATCGCCGAAAAGCGCGCCACGTTCTGCTGTTCACCGAACCTGTTGCGCCCTTCGCAACAAACACCCCTGCCCCGTTTGCTGCTGGCGGGCGACTACACGGCGGGCGATTATCCCGCCACGCTGGAAGGCGCGGTGATGAGCGGGTTGAAATGCGCCAAAGCGCTTGTGGCACAGCCTGGTAAAAAATTACCAAACAAAAGGGTATCCCAAATTTAGCGTGGAAAAGTAGTTTGCCAAACTTCCAGAAAAATTCGACCCCATTGTTTGACATCCGCCTTACTCTCGAAAGCAGACATAATTCCATATCAGTTTTTGCTGATCGAACGTCTCTTTACGATTGCGGATTCAAGTAAAGAGAAAGCATCCATGCGTTATCGGACTTTAAATAGCTCTCAATTCTTGGGTTTCCATTTCGGCAATTTTGGAGACCTGCATAAGGCAACCGTGGATGTGGAAGCGAAGCTGGTTAAGAACCTCGAAGTAAGCCTTCCGAATTTCTGGAGCGCGATAGTACTCCGATTTGTCTTTCGGCCGGATACTGCCATCGTGGTCTCTGCAAGATCGGCTTGTTTTTCTACGAGGGTCTTTCGAACTTCCTGAAGTGACGTAAATGCGTTGTTGACCTTCTTGAGATCCCGCTTCGACCAATTTGTTCGTTCGACTAACAGTTTACTGGGGGCGATTTGTAAAATCTGTTTGCTTCTTTATCCTGTCCAGGCGATTCGTGCCGTTTTGTTTGCCATCGCAACCGCAACGACGGCGCTAGGCTATTCGAGAATACGTCTCATGGCACCGGCCAGCGCGTTCGGATGATCCAGCCCGCGGT
>CAZCKZ010000103.1:0-6816 GCA_964499395.1 uncultured Gallionella sp.
CCGCGCGCCGCTGCCAGCGCCGCATCCACGTCGTCGCCGGTGGCGATGCAACCGTTCTCGGCACCCTTCTCGCGCAGGATGCGCGTCAGTTTGCGGGTATCGATCCCGGCAATCGCCACCACGCTGTTGGCCTTCAGGTAATCGGGCAACGGTTTCGTGCTGCGAAAATTGCTCACCGCCATGGAAAGGTCGCGTATCACCAGGCCGCTGGCAAACACCTGGCGCGATTCCACATCCTCGTTGTTCACCCCGACGTTGCCGATATGCGGACAGGTCAGCGTGACGATCTGCTTGCAATAGGACGGGTCGGTAAGGATTTCCTGATAGCCGGTCATCGCGGTATTGAATACCACCTCGCCGACACTGCTGCCGGAAGCCCCGATGGAAATGCCGCGAAACACCGTACCATCGGCTAATACAAGAATGGCAGGGCTAGTTTGCGACACCGGATGACTCCCAAGACGTATGACATAAAGAAGCGGGACGAACCGTGTGTTCATCCCGCTTTGAATTGATGCACATTATAGCCGATTGGCGGGGTAGCATCAATTGCAATGTGCGGTGTTGATGTCGATGCGATCCCGTCACGTGAGACATTCGCTCCAGCCCGTACTATCATGCCTGCACAGGCAGTCAAACAGGCGAGGCAGCGATGAATCAAACACTTAACAAGAATCAGTACGCCCTGCTATTTTCAATGGTACGGACCGGTGGGTCCGTCTAATAACTGTTGTGCGTCACAAGCGATACCGGTGCAACATGCAATCGAATGAATACTTACATAATACTTCTCAGGGGCATCAACGTCATCGGAAAGCATGCTCTGCCGATGAATGAGCTTGTTGCCCTTCTAGAGGACCTTGGTGCCAGAAATATCAAGACATATATCCGGAGTGGTAATGCCGTATTCCAGAGCTCTAAAAAGAACGCTTTAACAATCACTGGTCGGCTAACGGATGAAATCAAAAAACGTTACGGCTTTTCGCCCCACGTTCTTATACTCGGGATTGATGATATCGAAAGAGCAATCGCACAGAACCCCTATCCCGAAGGGGAAATGGATCCGAGTAGTCTGCATCTTGGATTTATGGCTTCCACTCCCACGAACCCTGATCTAAAGAAGCTCGATAGCCTCAGGAAAGCAAGCGAACGGTTTCATCTGAGCGCTCATGTCTTCTATTTGCACACACCCGAAGGGGTTGAAAAATCCAAACTCCCGGCGAGTGCCGAGAAGTTGCTTGGTGTGCCAATGACGTATCGCAATTGGAAAACTGTGTGCAAAATTAGCGAAATCGCGAGCAAGTGAATGGATGCGCGACGCCCAACCCTGCAGTACACCGGACCAGCGCTAACAGCCGCACAGGCCGATGACTTTGCACGTTGAAGCAAAAAATGCGCGGACTAGCCGCGCATTCTTATTGTTGCCGTCATCCCACTACAGTGAAGTAACGGTCAACCCAAAACCTAGTGATGCGAATTTGCCAGCAGCTTGAGCATCTTCCAGTTGATGACGATGAAGCGCCACAGTTGCCACCACAGGCTGGTGCGCATGTAGCGCGTGAAGCCGGTCGGCACGGGCGGATAGTAGGCCTGCTGGTAAGGCTCGCGGTTGGTGTTGTTTCCTGACATGTTCGTTTCCTCTAAATTTTAAGTTTCGATTGATCAGTCCGGCAAGCCTTAGTCCGGTAGTATGGACCAGCCCGGTTTCAGTTTGGCCTGGTAGATGAAGGTGTAGTGCAGCAGTGACTTCATCCAGTGTCCGGCCAGGCCGATCTCGCCGAAGGTCAGGTCCATGTCGCGGCCGTAGTCCGGATATTTCTCGTAATCGGGCACGACCGGGAAGACGGTCATCGTGGCAGCGGTGCCCTTGAAGAAACCCGAGCCGGTGGAGGCGACGCATGCGGCGCCCATCTCGGACATCGAGGCAGTGTGCGTCGGCTTGTCCGAGCCGCTGTTGATCATGTCGCGGATGCTCTGTGCCACGGCCTTGGCCATCGCTGCGGAAGGCATGCCGGTGCGCGGCGGCGTCGGGCTGATCTGGGTGTCGTTGGGGCTCTTCATGACCTTGCTGATCGGGTGCGGCGGCGCGAAGGCGATGCCGACCGCAAACAGGTTCTTGTATGTCGGCGACTGGTAGGTTCTCGGCCAGTCCTTCGCGCTCCACTCGGCAAAAGGGCGCGCGGTGTAGTCGGCATCCACCTTCATGAAGCCGTTGGGCGCGAACAACTGGCTGGTGATGTCCTCTTCCGCCTTGTTGAATGCCTTGAGGCCGACGCCGGCGAACGGCGGGATCAGCATGGAGAAATCGAACTCGAGTTCGTGGAAGGTTCCGTCCAGCAGCTCGTAATGGATCTTGCCCGCCTCGACCTTCTTCACGTGCGCCCGGATGATCCACTCGATGCCGCGTTCGACCATCAGCGATTCGGCGAACGTCTTGCCGTTGGTGATGTAGCCGCCGCGCTTGATGTTGACGCCGCCCATGCCGAAGTCGCCGAGCTCGTATTCGTTGCTGATCCAGACGATGCGCGCCTTGTCGCGCACGCCCGCTTCGCGCAGGATGTGGTCGACGTTGTAGATGTATTCGAACGCGGCGCCCTGGCAGGTGCACATGCCGTGGCCGGTGCCGATCACGAGGGTTTTGCGTGCGCCTGCTTTCAGGGCGTCGATGACCTGCTGCAGCTTGTGGTTGGCTTCCAGCGCGTGCTGTGCGGTGCAGACGGAGACGGTGTGGCCGTGCTCGGGGCCGAGACCTTCGGTCGCGCCGAAGTTCAGCTTCGGGCCGGTGGCGTTGATCAGGTAGTCGTACTCGATGTGCTCCTGCTGACCGGCCTTGTCGGCGCGCGTGTATTCGATGGTGACGTAAGGTTTCGCATGATCCGTGCTGCCTTCGGGATGGATGGCAATGCCCTTGGCCTGGCGGAAATCCACATGGGTCTTGCTGTACACCTCGGCGAGGTCGAAGGTGACCTGCTGCTCGGTCATCTGGCCGACGCCGACCCAGATGTTGGAAGGTATCCAGTTCCATTTGGCATTCGGCGACACCACGACGATCTCGTGGTTCCTGCCTACCCATTTGTTCAGGTATCGCGCGGCGGTGTGCCCTGAGATGCCAGCTCCTAAAATTACGACTCGTGCCATTTATTTTCCTTCCGGTGTGTATATTGAATCACTGCAATAATAATATATTCCGGTAGCGCATACGCTACCGGAATCGGTAAAACCAACAAAAACTAAGCAAAGACCCGCTTCAACCGATGCCCTTGCCTAGCCGCGCAACAGCAACAGCCACAAACCCATGCCCATCAGCGGCCAGGCCAGCCACGGTCCGAACAGGATGCGCAAGAGCCTGTGTTCCGGGACAAAGCCCACGCCGTGCACGAACCCGGCGCTGATACCCAGCATCATCAGCGACAGCATGCCGTGGCTGGCACCGGCCAGCGCCCTCGGATAAGTGAGCACCAACCCGGCCAGGGCTATCGCCGTCAGCAGCGACAGCATGCGCGGCAACGCTGCATATGCGCCGCCCTGCGGGATGCGGTCTAGGGTTTGTCGCAAGGCTCATCCTTGGCTAGACTGGCTTGCGCATCGCACATCATGGTGTTGACGACGGCCAGCAATACTGCCATCGAGACTCCGAGCATCCAGGCGAAATACCACATAATCCTTCTCCTTTTTAGTATGCCGACTTGTCGTTGGCGTTGATGAAAGCTTCGGTGACCTTGCCGGACATGATCTTGTATGCCCAGCCGGTATAGACAATGATCAGCGGCAAAAAGATCACCGTCGCGCCCAGCATCAGGCCCAGCGTCAGGTGCGAGGACACGCTGTCCCAAACCGTCAGGCTGGAACGCGGGTCGGAGCTGGACGGCATGATGAACGGGAACAGCGAAACCCCGGCGGTGCCGATGATGCCCAGCATGCCCAGCGACGAACCGACGAACGCGGTCAGCGGCTTGTTGAACCAGGCTGCCGCGATCGCAAACAATCCGCCTGCGAAACCGATGGCCGGAACCAGTTTGGTCAGCGGATAAGTCCCGTAATTGTTGAGCCATGCGCCGGCCTGGGTGATCACGGTCTTGTCCAGCGGATTGGGCAAGGCATTGCCGTCGACCGCACTGGTGATCACAAAACCGTGGATGCTGGTGGCCAGCCACACGCCGGCAGCGGCAAACGTGACCAGCGTGAGCGAGCCGAACACCAGCGAGGCGGTACGCACGCGGCGATACACGTCGCCTTCGGTGCGTATCATCAGGTAGTTCGCGCCGTGCGCGGTGATCATTGCGGTGCTGACCACGCCGGTGAGCAAAGCGTATGGATTGAGCAGCGCCCAGAACGTGCCGGTATAGTACGAGCGCAGGGTATCGTCGAAATGGAACGGCACGCCCTGCAGCAGGTTGCCGAACGCAACACCGAAGATCAGCGGCGGCACGAAACCACCGACGAACAGACCCCAGTCCCAGGTCTTGCGCCAGGTCGGATTCTCGATCTTGCTGCGATAGTCGAACCCGACCGGGCGGAAGAACAGCGCCCATAGCACGGCCAGCATCGCCCAGTAGAAACCGGAGAAGGCGGTGGCATACACCAGCGGCCATGCGGCGAAGATCGCGCCGCCGGCGGTGATGAACCAAACCTGGTTGCCGTCCCAGTGGGGGCCGACGGTGTTGATCAGGACGCGGCGCTCGGTGTCGGTCCTGGCGGCAAAAGGCAGCAGCGTGCCCACGCCCATGTCGTGCCCGTCCATGATGGCGAAGCCGAGCAGCAATGCCCCGACCAGCAGCCACCAGATGAATTTCAGTGTTTCATAGTCCAGCATGTCTATCTCCTAATCAGTTATTGCCTTGCGCTTCCAGGCTTTGCCCCCTCCCCCAAAGGGAGGAGAAAATGGGGAGAGGGGAGCCTGGATTCTGCGCAGATGTCATGTTCAAGTTCATCGGGGGTTAATAGGCGGTTGCGAATTTTTCAGCTTCGTAGCGCCCGGTACCCAGGCTGGCCGGTCCCTTGCGCGCGAACTTCACCATCAGGTACATCTCGATCGCGAGCAGTCCGGTGTAGAACACGACGAAGCCGGTGAGCGATCCGTACAGGCTGCCGACCGACAGGCTGGAAGCCGACAGGTGGGTGGGCAGCACGCCGTAGATGGTCCACGGCTGGCGTCCGTATTCGGCCACGAACCAGCCGAGTTCCGCGGCGATCCACGGCATCGGGATGAACCACAGCGCCCAGCGCAGCAACCAGCGCTGCTTGAGGAAGGTGCCGCGCACCGTGTGATACAGCGACAGGCCAAGCAGCAACGCAAACATGAAGCCCAGGAATACCATCACGCGGAACGACCAGAACATCGGCGCGACACGCGGCACGGTGCTGTCCACCGCCTGCTGGATCATCTCCGGCGTGGCTTGCGACACGTTCTCGGTGTATTTCTTCAACAGCAGGCCGAAACCCAGATCCGCCTTGTGCGCCTCGAATTGCTCCTTGGCGGCGGTGTCGTTCTTGTCCTTGCGCAACTCTTCCATCGCGCTCACGGCGATGATGCCGGACTCGATACGCGCGCGGTTCTTTTCCTTGATCTCGGCAATGCCGGGAATTTCCCTGGTGACACTGCGCGTGCCGATGAGGCCCATCAGGTAGGGGATCTTCACCTCCAGGTCATTGCGCTGTTCCTTCTCGTTGGGAAGCGCAAACAGTGTCAGCGCCGCCGGAGCGGGCTCGGTGTGCCACATCGCTTCCATTGCGGCCAGCTTGGTCTGCTGCGACTCCGAAACGGTGTAGCCGGATTCGTCGCCGAGCACGATCACCGACAGCGCGGAAGCGAATCCGAAGGCTGCGGCGACGCGGAACGAACGGCGTGCGAACTCAAGGTCGCGCCCTTTCAGGATGTACCACGAAGAAATACCAAGCACGAAGATCGATGCCGTGACATAACCGGCGGATACGGTGTGAACGAACTTGGCCTGTGCGGTCGGGTTGAAAATCACCGTCCAGAAGTTGGTGAGTTCCATGCGCATCGTGGTGTATGAAAATTGGGAACCGACCGGATCCTGCATCCAGCCGTTGGCGATCAGTATCCACAGCGCGGACAGGTTGGAGCCGATCGCGGTAAGCACCGTGACCATGAAGTGCTGGCCCTTGCTCAAACGATCCCAGCCGAAGAAGAACAAGCCGATGAAGGTCGACTCCAGGAAGAACGCCATCAACCCTTCGATCGCCAGCGGTGCGCCGAAGATGTCGCCGACGTAATGCGAGTAATACGCCCAGTTGGTGCCGAACTGGAATTCCATGGTCAGCCCGGTGGTTACGCCGAGCGCGAAATTGATGCCGAACAGCTTGCCCCAGTAGCGTGTCATGTCCTTGTAGACCTGCTGCCCGGTCACCAGGTACGAGCCTTCCATGATAACCAGCAGGAAAGTCATACCCAGCGTCAGCGGAACGAACAGGAAGTGATACAGCGCGGTGACCGCGAATTGCAATCTCGACAGGTCGACCAGTTCAGTGCTAATCATGCATCCTCCTCATGGGTTGGTTGTGTTGTTGTTCGTTGTGTTTCTGTGCGTTATGTTTTTGTTCAGGGGGTGCAGAATCGCGTTGCTCACCTGGTCCGGCGTCAGGCTGCTGTCGCCGGGCCCGCTGAAAAACAGCCACCAGATCGCCATCAAGCCGAGCAGTTTGATGGCGGTCACGATGGCGATTTTTCTTGTCAATGGATGGTTGGAAAAAACCTTCATCTGCATTCCGCGGTTCTGTATTTCTGTTCTATGTGCAGTATGCGTGCCAACTTTCCAGACTGTTTTTTAATACTTTGTTATTAAAATAATTTTT
>CAZCKZ010000104.1:0-6720 GCA_964499395.1 uncultured Gallionella sp.
GCCGGATTGGATCAGCACGGTAGCGACCGGTCCCTTGCCCTTGTCGAGACGCGCTTCGATTACCAGCCCTTTGGCGTGAGTAGTGCGAGGCGCTTTGAGTTCCAGCACCTCGGCTTGCAGCAATACGCCTTCCAGCAATTGGTCGATTCCCTGGCCGGTTTTTGATGAAACCTCGACGAACATTGAATCGCCACCCCAATCTTCCGGCGTGACGCCTTCGGCAGCCAGTTCCTGTTTGACTTTCTCGACGTTGGCATCGGGTTTGTCGATCTTGGTGATTGCCACTACCAGCGGCACTTCAGCAGCCTTGGCATGCGCGATGGCCTCCTTGGTTTGCGGCATCACCCCGTCGTCTGCAGCCACCACCAGAATCACGATGTCGGTCGCTTTGGCACCGCGTGCACGCATCGCGGTAAACGCCTCGTGGCCCGGCGTATCAAGGAAGGTAACCATGCCGCGCGGCGTATCGACGTGATACGCGCCGATGTGCTGGGTGATGCCGCCCGCTTCGCCCGATGCGACCCGGGTACGGCGTATGTAATCGAGCAGTGAAGTCTTGCCGTGGTCCACATGGCCCATCACCGTGACCACCGGAGCGCGCGGTTCCAGAACCACATCGTTATGCTCCTCGGCATCCATCAAATAGGCATCCGGATCATCCAGCCTGGCAGCCTTGGCAATGTGCCCCATCTCTTCCACCACGATCATCGCGGTTTCCTGATCGAGTACCTGGTTGATGGTCACCATCGAACCCATTTTCATTAATGCCTTGATGATCTCGGAAGCCTTGATGGACATCTTTTGCGCCAATTCAGCGACTGTAATTGTTTCCGGAACGGCCACTTCATGCACGATAGGTTCAGTCGGCAATGAGAATGCGTGTTCAGGTTCGGCGGCGTGCTTGGTGTGCCTGTCATGGCGTGGCGCGCGCACGGGAGACGTCCAGACACCGGGTTTCTCTCCGGTCTTGACCGGGGTACGCTTCTTGTGCCCCTTTTCGTCCCACGGACTATTCTTGGCCTCGGGTTTCGGCTTTTTGCTCGGCTTGGCAATCTTGTCACCGGGCTTGGGAGCCGGCTTGTGCAGGGTGCCTTCAGCCAGGCTGGCAGCAGGCGCTGCTGCAACGGCTGCTGCCTGTTCCGGCTGGGCAGCAGGTGCAGGTTCGGGCTCGGCTGCTTTCTTTGTGGTTTTGCGTTTGCTGCGTTCCTGTTTGGCTTGCACTTCGGCTGCCTGGCGTGACGCCAGCTCAGCTTGCAAACGCGCTTCCTCTTCACGCGTAGCCAGTTCCTGTTCATCCACTACCTTGGCGGCCTTCCCCTTCTTTGGCGCCGCAACAGCCTCAACGGGTGCGGCAACAGCTTCAGCGGCCGCGTTCGGTGCGACCACGCGGCGTTTGCGCACTTCCACTTGAATGGTGCGTGCGCGTCCGGAGCTGTCAGCTTTCTTGATTTCGGTTGTTTCGCGACGTATCAGCGTGATCTTCTTCGCCGGCTTTTCACCGCCATGCGCCTGGCGCAAGTGGTCCAGCAATTTTGCCTTGTCCTTTTCCGACATCGGGTCGGACTCCTGCTCCTTGGAAATACCCGCCGCCTTCAGCTGCTCAAGCAGCAAGGCAACCGGCAATCCCAGTTCAGTCGCAAATTGCGCTACATTCAATTTTCCCATTGCTATCCTCTAATCACCATGTCAAGCAAACCAGGGCGCACGTGCCGTCATAATCAAAGTGTTGGCACGTTCGCTATCCATACCTGACAGCTCCACCAACTCATCCACATCCAGATCTGCCAGTTGTTCCTGTGTTGTCACTCCCTTGGCCGCCAAATTGCGGGCAGTTTCTTCATCCATACCCTCCAGCTTGAGCAAGTCCTCGATACCGTGTTCCACTTTTTCTTCGCTGGCGATTGCTGCCGTCAACAGTGCATTTCGCGCGCGGCTGCGCAACTCGTTCACTGTCGCTTCGTCGAACGATTCGATTTCCAGCATTTCTTCCAGCGGTACATACGCAACCTCTTCCAGCGTGCTGAAACCTTCCTGCACCAGAATATCGGCGACTTCTTCGTCCACATCGAGCTTGTCCATGAAAACCGCTCGGGTGTTGGAAAACTCTTCGTTGTGCTTTTCGCTGGACTGCTCGATCGTCATGATATTGAGCTCCCAGCCGGTCAATTCACTGGCCAGGCGCACGTTCTGGCCGCCCCGCCCGATCGCCTGCGCCAGGTTTTCTTCCTCGACCACCACATCCATGCTGTGTCGTTCTTCATCCACGACGATGCTGCTCACCTCGGCCGGAGCCAGCGCGTTGATCACATAGGTGGCCGGGTCTTCCGCCCATAGAATGATATCCACACGTTCACCTGCAAGTTCGTTGGTCACGCCCTGAACGCGCGAACCGCGCATCCCGACACAGGTACCGATCGGATCGATACGCGGATCATGCGACACCACCGCAATCTTGGCGCGTGAACCGGGATCGCGTGCGGCACTGACGATTTCCAGCAGTTTTTCCTCGATCTCCGGAACTTCCAGCTCGAACAGTTTGACGAGCAATTCCGGCGAGGTGCGGGACAGGATAACTTGCGGTCCGCGCGCACTGCGATCGACGCGCAGCAGGTGCGCCTTGATGCGGTCCCCGACGCGCAGGTTTTCCTTGGCGATCATTTGGTCGCGCGGCAGCAAGGCTTCGATCTTGCCGAATTCGATGATCGCGTTGCCGCGCTCAAGCCGTTTTACGGTACCCGACACCAGATGTTCCTTGCGCTCCATGAAGTCGGCCAACACCTGCTCGCGCTCGGCGTCGCGAATTTTCTGGAAGATCACCTGCTTGGCGGCTTGCGCGCCTATACGGCCGAAGTCGATGGATTCCAGCGGCTCCTCGATGAATTCGCCGATCTGGATATCGGGGTTGCGTTTTTGCGCCTCTTCCAGCTTGATGTGCAGATCGGGCGTCTCGAAGGTTTCGTCGTCCATGACTTCCCAGCGGCGGAAAGATGAATACTCGCCAGTATCGCGGTCTATCTCAACACGCACGTCCGCTTCATCCGAAAAACGCTTTTTAGTCGCAGAAGCCAGAGCCGACTCGAGCGACTCGAACACAACCTCCTTGTCCACGCTCTTTTCACGTGACAACGCATCCACCAACAACAAAATTTCACGGCTCATACCATTCTCCGGCTATCTGCTTGCTTCCCCGAGATTTACTTCAGGTTGGCTACACTAAAAACTAAAAGGTCGGCACCAAACGGGCCTTGTCCAAATTCGACAATTCGATCGCTACCCGATTGCCGTCCACATCCAATTGCAATACTCCATCGCTTACCGCGCCTATCACACCGACAAAATTCTTGCGTCCCGCCAGCGGCATGCGCAGTTTGAGCTGCGCCTTTTCACCGGCAAAACGCACGAAGTCGGCCTCCTTTTTCAGCGGCCTGTCCAATCCCGGCGACGATACTTCAAGACGTTCATAATCAACGTTTTCAACCATAAACAGGCGCGTCAACTGGTTGCTGACCACTTGGCAATCATCCACCGAGATGCCTCCCGGCTTGTCGATGAACACGCGCAGCATGCCTCGCCCGGAACGTTCCATATCCACCAATTCATAGCCCAAACCGCTTACTGTGGTCTCGACCAGTTTCGCCACATCCATAAATTTACGGCCCACAAAAGAAAAACGGGCCCGAAGCCCATCTCAAAACGCCGCGTATTGTATCAAAATTTGCGGGGAAAAGAAATCAGATTAGCGGAATACGCTAATAATTATCCTGATAACGCACCGTGATCGGGTATCTCCAGTCCTTTCCATAACTGCGTTCAGTGATGCGTATCCCCACAGCAGATTGGCGGCGCTTGTATTCGCTGATGCGAATCAGATGCACCACCCGGCGGACATCGGCTTCGGAAAAACCGCGTGCGACGATTTCCGGAATCGCGAGATTTTGCTCGACATAGCAAGCCATGATGTCATCCAGCACATCATAGGGCGGCAGGCTGTCCTGATCGGTCTGATCCGCGCGCAACTCGGCACTGGGCGGACGAGTGATAATGCGCTCGGGGATCACCCGCCCCAGCGTGTTGCGATAGCGCGCCAGACGATACACCAGCGTTTTCCTGACATCCTTCAATACCGCAAAACCGCCGGCCATATCGCCATAAAGCGTGGCATAACCCACGGTCATTTCGGATTTGTTGCCGGTGGTCAATACAATGGAGCCGAGCTTGTTGGACAAGGCCATCAACAAATTACCGCGTATGCGCGCCTGCAGATTTTCTTCGGTGGTATCCGCCGCACGCCCGGCAAAAATCTTTTCCAGTGTGGTCAAATAGCTTTGGAACATACCCTCGATGGGCAACTCGTCATAACGCACACCGAAAATTTTTACCATCTCGCGTGAATCGTCCAGACTGATCTGCGCGGTATAGGGTGACGGCATCATCACTGCATGAACCTTGTCGGCACCCAGCGCATCGACTGCTATCGCCAGGGTCAAAGCGGAATCGATGCCGCCCGACAGACCCAGCACCACACCGGGAAAACGGTTCTTGCCGATGTAGTCGCGCACGCCGAGACACAGCGCGCGGTAGACTTCGGCCTCTATGCCCGATCCGGCAACGATCTCGCCTGCCGGCCTCAAGTCACCGTGAATTTCAAGTGTAACCAATGCCTCTTCAAAAACTGCACACTGCGCGGTGAGCCCACCATTGCGATCCATGGCGAACGAGCCGCCGTCAAATATCAATTCATCCTGACCGCCGACCATGTTGGCATAGACCACAGCCAAGCCGGTCTCCGTGATCCGCTCCCGTATGACTCGATGACGCCATTCCAGCTTATCAATCGCATAAGGCGATGCATTCAGCACCAGCAGCACTTGCGCACCGGCGGCTCGTGCGAGCTGCGCGGTCTCGCGCTCCCAGACATCAGCGCAGATATTCAGCGCAAAGCTGATGCCTTCCATTTCAAACACGAAAGGTTCGCTGCCGTGATCGAAATAGCGTTCCTCGTCGAACACGGAATAATTTGGCAGCTCATGTTTGAGATAAGTTGCTGCAATCGCCCCATCCCTGAGCAGTGAAGCCGCGTTGTAGCGTTTTCCGTTCTGTTCGTGCGGATGTCCCACCACTACTGCAATGCCGGAAATCTTTCCTGCGAGTTCATCCAGTGCCTGAGCACAGGCATGATAAAAGCCTTCGCGCAGCAGCAAGTCTTCGGGAGAGTAACCGCACAGGCCGAGTTCGGGTGTCAGCAACAATTGCACATCCTGTTGCCTGGCCTGTTCGGCGTATTGCAAAATCTTTGCGGCATTCCCCGCCAGGTCGCCTAATACACAGTTGATTTGCGCGATTGCCAGTTTCATCGTTGTGCTGGGAAATATTCAGGATGCGTATCTTACCATCGTGATAAACGCTGTCATGGATAGAAAAATATGTTGTTTTCAGCCCGTTTGCTGCGTTCAATTACCGGTATCGTCGACAGGCAGTTCATCCAGGGTCGAATCAATCATTTTTTTCGGCAGGTGTTTGGTGGGTTTTACGCCAAGATTCTTGAGCTGCTCCGCCTGACGGATGACATTGCCCCGCCCTTCTGAAAATTTGTTATATGCACCATCATAAGCGGACTGAGCCTGCTTCAGTTTTGTGCCGAGGTTTTCCAGGTCTTCCACGAATCCGACCAATTTGTCATAAAGTTTCCCGCCCTGGCTGGCAATTTCCTGGGCGTTACGGCTTTGCTGCTCCTGCCGCCACAGATGCGCCACAGTGCGAACCACGAACAACAGGGTGCTGGGGCTGACCAGAAGAACGTTTTTCTTCCATGCGTCCTGCCAAAGATCGCTGTCATGCGAGATGGCCAGCATGAAGGCCGGCTCCACCGGGATGAACATCAGCACGAAATCGAGCGATTGCAAGCCATAAAGCTGCTGGTAGTTCTTCTCCGACAATTCCTTGACATGGGCGCGCACCGAATCCAGATGACGTTTCATCGCGGCATCGCGCTGATGATCCGTTTCGGCATTGGCGTGCTCCTCGTAAGCCGTCAGCGAAACCTTGGCATCGACGATCAAGTGCCTGTCTTCCGGCAGATGAACGACCACATCCGGTTGGGCCCGTGAACCATCCGCACGGGTATGGCTTTCCTGCACGTCATATTCATGGCCCTTGCGCAAACCGGAAGCTTCCAGCACTCGTTCCAGAATGAGTTCGCCCCAATTTCCCTGTGCCTTGGCCTGGCCTTTGAGCGCACTGGTAAGATTGTGGGCATCCTTTGACAACTGGTTGTTGAGTGCCATCAGTTGCTTGACCTGTTCGGCCAATGCAGAACGGTCCTTGCCTTCCTGCACATATACCTTATGCACCTCGCCCTGGAATTCGGTGATCTTGACCTTGAGCGGTTCCAGCAACTGGTTGAGGCTGGTCTGGTTCTGTTCGGTAAATCGTTTGGTTTTATCTTCCAGAATCTCGCTGGCCAAGGTCTTGAAGCGGTTGGATAGCTGCTCCTCGGCATTCTTCAGGAGCGCTATCTTCTCTGTATTCTGGGTACGCTCCGATTCCAGAATAGTGGTCAATTCGGCCACCTGATTGCTCAATCGTTGCTGTTCAGAGGTAAGTCGGTCACGAAGTGCGGCAAGATTTTCCTTATCTCTTGCCAGGCGATTGGCTTCTTCTTGCGCTGCGATCAGTCGCTCATTGAGACGGGCGATTTCAACCTGGTTTTCGCTTTTTGCG
>CAZCKZ010000105.1:0-6617 GCA_964499395.1 uncultured Gallionella sp.
AGGTAGACATTGAAACGGCTGGTACCGGTCCTTCCTCCGAAATCCAGCAGGTCCGACAGCAGATGCGGCTCCTTGTGCAGCACCATCACCAGCGGCAGCACCATCAGCAATATCCACAGCGGCTGCGTCAGCATCTGTATCCGGCTGATCAGCGTGATGCCGTGCGTGACCAGCGGAATCACCACCAGCGCGCTCAGCAGGTAAGCCAGGTAGAGCGGAATATGGAAAAACATCTCCAGCGCGTAGGCCATGATCGCCGCTTCGAGCGCGAACAGGATGAAGGTAAACGACGCGTAGATGAACGAGGTGATGGTGGAGCCGATATAGCCGAATCCCGCACCGCGTGTCAGCAGGTCCATGTCGACGCCGAATTTTGCCGCGTAATAGCTGATCGGCATCCCGGTCAGGAATATGATCAGGCCGACCGTCAGTATTGCCCAGAACGCATTGGTGAAACCGTAGTTGATCGTGATCGTTCCGCCGACCGCTTCCAGCACCAGGAAAGAAGCCGCGCCCAGCGCGGTATTGGCAACGCGCAGTTCGGACCATTTGCGGAATGAACGGGGCGTAAAGCGCAGCGCGTAGTCTTCCAGCGTTTCGTTCGCAACCCAGGTATTGTAGTCGCGACGCACCTTGACCACCCGCTGGGTCGCATCGATCGGTGAAGCTGCGAGTGTGTCTGAATGGAGCGGAGATGCCATGAGTACGGAGCGAGATGTGCTGAACAGTGCAAATTGACCTGGCTGTAATCATAGATGCTAAAAGTCGCCAAGTACACCACAACCGTTGCTTGCCGGATATCCGACCTCTCCTTGCGGCTTTCTGATTCCTTCGTCTATGGACTTGCTGCCTGTCCTGCCCGACAATAGCCGGACTATACAAAACAGGCTTGCCGAAACCGGGAAGCCGCTGCCGGAGAGACTTCATGAAACTGCTTGGAACCGATACCAGCCCCTATGTACGCAAGGTGCGCCTGGTCATGCTGGAAAAGAACATTGCCCACGACTATCTGGTCGACCCGCCCCGCGAACCGGGCAGCCAGGTGGCGCGCGTCAATCCGCTTGGCCGGATTCCGGCACTGATACTGGATGACGAAACCTGCGCGTTCGATTCGCCGGTGATCGCCGAATACGCGGACACGCTGAACGATACCCCGATTCTGATCCCGCGCGCCGATGCGCTGGCGCGGATGCGCGTCAGGCGCTGGGAAGCGCTCGCGGACGGCATCATGGATTCGGCCGTGGTGGTACGCACCGAACGCATGCGCCCCGCAGAAAGCCAGCAAGCAGACAACATCGACCGGCACAACGAAGCCATCGCACGCGCGCTGTCCTTTGCAGCCGGCCAGCTTGGCCGGAATGAATGGTGCGAGGGATCATCGATCACGCTGGCCGATCTGGCGCTCGTGAGCGCGTTGATCTATCTGGACCTGCGCCAACCCGAACGCGACTGGCGCGGCACACACCCGAACCTGGCCGCATGGTTCGCGCGCATCAGCGAACGTCCCAGCGTGCGCGCCTCACACGCGGAATAACTGTATTCGGGTTGCGGCGCTCAACCCTGCGCACGCTTTTTCAGGCTGATCATCAGCACCCCGGCCATCACCAGTACCGAGCCGGCGATCTGTTCGGGCGACATGCGCTCGCCCAGAAACACATAAGCCAGCAGTATGGTCGAGACCGGGCCGATCGAGCCTATCATCGAGGTGTGCATGGACCCGATGCGGCGCATCGCCGCAGCCAGCAGGAAAGCCGGCAGCACGGTCGAGAACACCGCCATCCCGATGCTCAGCGCATAGACCCTGGCGGGGAGCTTCAGCGCCGCGACAGGATGCGTGACAGCGAATTGCACCAGGCAGGCGGCACATGCGACCGTCATCACATAGGCGGTGAACCGGCTCGCGCCTATCCTCGCGATGGTATGCCCCGCCCCGACCAGATACACGGCGTACGCCAGCGCACTGCCGAACACCAGTACCGAGCCTGTCAGCGCGTCGAGCTCCGTCGCCTTCATGTCGTGCAGGAACACCAGCGCGATGCCGGCATAGCTGATCAGCAATGCGAACCTGGCGGTGCGCCCTATCCTGTCGCCGAAGACCAGCGCGGAAATCAGCACCACCATGGTCGGATACAGGAACAGGATGAGCCGTTCCAGTCCCGCACTGATGTATTGCAAACCCAGAAAATCGAGATAGCTGGCCAGGTAATAGCCGATAAATCCCAGGCCGATGACCGCGAGCTTGTCCCTGGCAGTGAGCGGCTGGCTGTGTTTGTTGCGGTTTTCCCGTGCCGCAACGACGAGGAAGAACGGCAGGGCAAATGCCATGCGCAACGCCAGCAGCGTGATGGGATCCACCGTATCGTGATAGGCGAGTTTGACCATGATCGCCTTGGCGGAAAAACCGATCGCCGCGACCAGCGCGAAAACGATGCCGGCCACCTGTTGCCGCGAAACATGAATATTTTGTGCTGTTGATGACATACCAGACCCCGGTAAATATCGCGGGTCTTGTGCGGGTGGTCCAGGCAATCGCGGCTTGAACAATCTCGATCAGACCCGCGCTTTGCTGTTAAGAATTCTTCAGGAAGACAAAAACGCGGATGCGGCCATGCGCCACAGTCGCTTGCCGGGAAGAGTGTTGCCTTGATATGAAGAGTTGCTGGTGATCATGGGTATGGACAATACGAAAATAAATCCGGGATGTCGAATCAATTATGCCGGCATCAATTCCTGCGGCGGAACGCGATCATCACCGCCCATACGCCCAGCACCAGGTAGCACAGCAGCGACCATTCCGGGATACCGAGCGTGAGGAATGTCCAGCCTTTTGCCGCGCATTCGCCGGAGCCGTGCATCAGCTCTTTCAACACATGGGACATCGGCATGGTATCCAGCATGTAATCCAGCCCCGGGCCGCAGGCGGGCACCTGGTCCGCAGGCAGGTGCTGTATCCAGATATGGCGTGACGCGACAGCCACGCCGGACAGGGACAGCAACACGATCAGCGCCGCATATATGCGCTCGCCCAGACGCTTCGGTCCATGCAGGGCGGCGAGCGCGCTGACCGCCAGGATGGCGACGAAGAACACGCGCTGCACCATGCACAACGGGCAGGGATCCTGATGTTCGACGTATTGCAGATACAAGCCAAAGCCCATCAGGCCGCTGGCAAACAGCGCACCGGCCAGATATAGCCAGCGATTGGACAGGCTGTGCCAAAGTTTAAACATATTCATGCTCGCCTTTATTAACGACTTGTTCCGGGAACTGCACACACGTCAACCGGCAACATCCCACCCGGTCATTTCTTTCGAAATGAAAACGGCAGCAGGATAATTTTTGGGTGTTGCAGCGGGAATGATTCTATCCGTCAGGCGCCGGCCAATCAATGCAATTACGGAGCGATACAGGCAAGTGTCGATTGTCTGCAACCGACACTTGCCCGGTTTTTATGCCGGGACATTCTCCGGCTTGACCATCTTTTTCAGGGTGATCGATGCGGGTTGCTGGCCGCGATTGGTGTGGTTTTCCACCAGCTGTTGCAACGAGACTTCCTCCAGATAACCGTAAATCTTCTCGTTCAGGCCCATCCACAAATCATGTGTGATGCAGGGTTGCTGATCGCCCTGGCAGTTGCCCAAGCCGCCGCACTTGGTCGCGTCCAGTGGCTCGTCCACCGCAATCACGATTTCCGCAATGGAGATTTTGTTGCTCGGACGGCCCAGATAATAACCACCGCCGGGTCCGCGCACACTTTCGACGATATTGTTTCTGCGCAGCTTGCCGAACAATTGCTCCAGATAAGAAAGGGAAATTTTTTGCCTTTCGCTGATTGCTGCCAGCGTCACCGGTGTATTCCCGCCGTGCATCGCCAGATCAGCCATTGCCGTCACCGCAAAACGTCCTTTGGTCGTTAATCGCATGTCATCTCCCAGTTCTTGATTGAGTTCAATATAACCTTTTATACCAGCTGTATATCGATTCCGGGAATAATAGAATACCCAAATATTTTAGTCAACAATCTTGTTCAGATGATTGGGATCAAATTTATCGGCAGTGGCGCGCTCCTCATCTACAGGCACACCCATCTTCTCAAGTTGCTGCAGAATAAATTCGATACGCTGATCAACCGTCACGCTATGCCCGAGCAAACCGTGTATTGCCTTGGAGAACGGATCGTTCTGGTCATTGCCGATACCGTAAGGATTGAATCCCCCCGTGCTCTTTTTCTCTTCATCCAGAATACGCGCCGGAATACCCGCTGCCGTCGCACCGGCGGGAACATCCTTTACCACCACCGCATTGGAACCGATCTTCGCGCCGTCGCCGATGCTGATCGGGCCGAGTATCTTGGCCCCGGCTCCCACCACCACGGCGTTGCCCAAAGTGGGATGGCGTTTGCCTTCCTTCCAGGACGTGCCGCCCAGCGTGACGCCATGATAGATCGTGACGTCATCACCGATCTCGGCGGTTTCGCCGATCACCACACCCATGCCGTGGTCGATGAAGAAGCGCCGCCCGATGGTCGCACCCGGATGAATCTCAATGCCGGTCAACCACCGCGCGACATGCGACAGGAAGCGCGCCAGCCATTTCAGATTGGCGTGCCACAGAATATTCGACATGCGGTGAATGATGCGCGCATGCAGGCCCGGGTAGCAGGTCAGCACTTCGAAAGTGCTGCGTGCGGCCGGATCGCGGTCGAAGACGCTGCTTATATCCTCTCTAATATTTTGGAACATCATGGTGTTTTGAACTGTCCGGGTTTTCTTTTTGATAACGCGCCCTGAGGCGCGCATTATACTCGGTGGCGATACTCAATATACCGCGCAGGATGTTGATTTCCTCCTGTTCCAATCTGGCCCGCGCATACAGGCGCCTCAGACGCTGCATCAGCCGGGCAGGATTTTGCGTGGTTAAAAAGCCGATTTCGAACAGGGTCTTTTCGAGATGAGCGTAAAAACCTTCCACCTGTTCATGCGGTGCGGGATGAATTTCCGGCATGCTCGGCACATAGTTCTGCGCCGCCACGCTCAATTCATAAACCATCACCTGCACCGCAGCCGCAATGTTGAGCGAGGAAAAATCCGGATGTGACGGAATATTGACCAGCACCTGTGCCTTGCCCATTTCCTCGTTGGTCAGGCCGGACATCTCGGTGCCGAACAGCAGTGCCACGGGCTGTGTGGCGGCCTGCTGCAACACCAGCGGCATCGCCTCGCGCGGCGTCTTCACCTCGATGGAAATATCGCGCAACCGCGCCGTCATCGCGACCGTATACACCACCCCGTGCAAGGCTTCATCGATTGAACTGCACAACACCGCATCGCGCAGCACATCATCGGCCCCAGCCGCCATCGCATCGGCCTGCGGGTCGGGGAAACGGCGCGGATTGATCAGGTACAGGTGATGCAAACCCATGGTCTTCATCGCGCGCGCGGCCGCACCGATGTTGCCCGGATGGGTGGTATGGCTGAGAACGACTCTGATACGACTTAAAGGATTTTGTTTATACAAAGCCTGTTTCCAACTAAAATACGCGACCGGAATCTTCCGACCGCTCATTAAACTTAAGGCAACCATGCATCCCATGCTCAACATCGCGGTGAAAGCCGCGCGTCGCGCCGGCAATCTGATTCAGCGCTCCGCCGACAAGATCGATCACCTCACCATCAGCAAAAAATCCCACGCGGATTACGTCAGCGAAGTCGATCGCGCTGCCGAACAAACCATCATCCAGACCCTGCTGGATGCCTATCCGGATCACGCGATTCTAGCAGAAGAGAGCGGCAGCCAAGGCGAATCGGAATTCCTCTGGATCATCGATCCGCTGGATGGCACGACCAACTTCCTGCACGGTTTGCCGCAATTTGCGGTATCCATCGCGCTGCAGCACAAGGGCATCATCACCCAGGCCGTGGTGTACGACCCGACCAAGAATGAACTGTTTACCGCCACGCGCGGACGCGGCGCATTTCTCAACGACAAACGCCTGCGCGTCACCAAGTGCCTGCAACTGGCCGACAGCCTGATCGGCACCGGTTTCCCCTACACCAGGTTCGAACACATGGATGCCTACCTCGCGATCTTCAAAGACCTGATGCAACAGACCGCAGGCCTGCGCCGCCCCGGCTCAGCCGCACTGGACCTGGCATGGATGGCAGCCGGACGCTACGACGGATTCTTCGAAACCGGCCTCAAGCCCTGGGACATCGCGGCAGGCACGCTGCTGATCACCGAAGCCGGCGGCATGGTCAGCGACCTGCACGGCTCCGATACCTTTCTGAAAACCGGCCACCTGTGCGCGGGCAATCCCGACATTCACCCGCTGTTGCTGAAAGTGATGGCACCGCATCTGACCGGCAGCCTGAAATTCGCCAAGGCCTGAACATGATTCGTGCTGCCGCGCTGGAGCAGATATTGCACACCGAGATTCCAATCTCGAGAGCAATGGGAATCTGCATAGCCGGGTATGATGGTACAAACCTGAAACTTGATGCCCCGCTCGCACCGAATACCAACCACAAGCGCACCGCGTTTGGCGGCAGCCTCTACTCGCTTGCCGTATTGTGCGGATGGTGCCTGCTGCATCTCAGGCTAGCCGAAGTAAAACTGCA
>CAZCKZ010000106.1:0-6605 GCA_964499395.1 uncultured Gallionella sp.
GTTTCAGTTCGCGCAGCACCGCCTCGCGGATGATGCTGTTGCCGGCCTGTGCGACAAAGGTCTTGATCGACAGGCGACGCTGCGGCGCAGTGGCGATGATGGAGAAATCGCGCAGGCCTTCCAGCGACATCGCCAGCGTGCGCGGGATCGGCGTCGCGGTCAGGGTCAGCACATCCACTTCGGCTCTCAGCGCCTTCAGTCTTTCCTTCTGCTGCACGCCGAAGCGGTGTTCCTCGTCGATGATGACCAGCCCGAGGTTGTGGAATTTCACGCCTTTCTGGATCAGCTTGTGTGTGCCGATGATGATGTCGAGTTTGCCGTTTTCCATGTCCTGCAGCGCCTGGGTCTGCTCCTTTGCGGAACGGAAGCGCGACAGTTCGGCGATCTTCACCGGCAGGTCGGCGAAACGGTCGGAAAAATTCTGGAAATGCTGCTCGGCGAGCAGCGTGGTCGGGACCAGCACCGCGACCTGTTTGCCGTCCATTGCCGCGACGAACGCGGCGCGCAGCGCGACCTCGGTCTTGCCGAAGCCGACATCGCCGCAGATCAGCCTGTCCATCGGTTTGCCGGAACGCAGATCGTTGATCACCGCCTCGATCGCGGCGGCCTGGTCCGGCGTTTCCTCGAAACCGAAACCGGCGGCGAACGCTTCGTAATCGTGCGGCGTCAGTTTGAATTGATGTCCCTTGCGCGTGGCGCGCTGCGCGTACAGATTGAGCAATTCGGCGGCGGCATCGCGCACCTGTTTCATCGCGCGGCGTTTCGCCTTGTCCCATGCGCCGCTGCCCAGCTTGTGCAGCGGCGCGGTTTCCGGCGCGCCGCCGCTGTAGCGGCTGATCAGGTGCAGTTGCGCGACCGGCACGTAGAGCTTGTCCTCGCCGGCGTATTCCAGCAGCAGGAATTCGTTCTCGCCTTCGCCGAGGTCGAGATTGACCAGACCCTGGTAGCGCGCGATGCCGTGCTGTTCGTGGACCACCGGATCGCCGACCTTGAGTTCGGACAGGTCGCGCAGCATGCCTTCGACATTGGTCTTCTTCGCGGCGCGGGCAGCGCGGCTGCGCGGTTGCGTGGCGTACAGTTCGGTCTCGGTGACCAGCGCAACTTTGTCGTCTGGCAGGACGAAACCGTTCTGCAGCGCAGCGACACCGAGCATGAATTTTTCTTTGCCTGCGCGGAACTGCGCGTAGTTCTCGCAAAGCGCGGGCGACAGGCCGTATTCGTGCAGATAGTCCGCCATGATCTCGCGCCGCCCCAGGCTGTCGGCCAGCAACAGCACGCGCCCCGGGAAGCTTTGCAGGAACTGCGCGAAAGCCCGGGTCGGGATATCCGCGCGGCGGTTGACTGCGATGTCGGGCAGCGGGACGGTGGAACAGGTGGTGAGATTTTTAGGCGTTCCGCTACCCTCTCCCTCCGCTTCGCTCCCCCCTCTGGTGGAACTACTAGCCATTCGACCAGGCTGGGAAACGACCCCAGCCAAGTCGCTGGTTATCCCGCTTGCGGGAGTGGGAAGAATGTCCAGCCGCGCAAAATCCTTCACGTGGGTAAAGAATTGCTCCGCATCGAGGAACAGTTCCTTCGGCTCCAGCAGCGGACGCTGCGGATCGCCCCTGAGCAGGTTGTAGCGCGACGCGGCATCCTTTCCAAAAGTGGCGATGGCCTCGCTCACATCGTGGTGCAGGCACAGCGTGGCATTCTTCGGCAGGTAGTCGAACAGCGTGGCGGTGCGCTCGAAGAACAACGGCAGGTAATACTCGATACCCGCCGGCGCGTTGCCCTTGCTGACGTTCTTGTAGATGTGCGACCGGGATGGATCGCCCTCGAAACGTTCCCGGAAGCTTTGGCGGAAACGCGACTGGCCGGCATCGTCGAGCGGGAACTCGCGCGCCGGCAACAAACGGATCTCCGGCACCGGATACAGCGTGCGCTGGGTGTCCACATCGAAGGTGGCGATGGTCTCGATCTCGTCGTCGAACAGGTCGATGCGGTACGGCAACACGCTGCCCATCGCGAACAGATCGATGATGCCGCCGCGCACGCAGTATTCGCCGGGTGACAGCACCTGCTGCACATGGCTGTATCCGGCAAGCGTCATCTGCTCGCGCAGTTTGGCCAGGTCGAGTTTTTCGCCGCGTTTGATGAAGAAGGTGAATGCGGCCAGGTATTCCACCGGCGGCAAAGGATACAGCGACGTGGTGAGCGGTACGATCACGACATCGCAGGCTTCGCTGCGGATATGGTGCAGCGTCGCCAGCCGTTCCGAAATCAGGTCCTGATGCGGCGAAAAATGGTCGTAGGGCAGGGTTTCCCAGTCCGGCAATAAATGAACCCGTAGTCCGGGGTCGAAGAACGGAATCTCTTCCACCAACCGCTGAGCATCCAGCGCATTCGTGGTGATCACTGCCACGGGAGTGTGTTTTGAGGCGTATTGGGCCAATGCCAGCGCGTCGGACGAACCTTGCAGGCCGGTATAACGGGGGCGTGAATGTTTTGAAAAGAAAAGCACGAAGGACAACCTGAAACAAAGGCGCGCATTATAAGCCAAGCGCGCGGGCAACTTTTTAATTTACAATCCCATCCATGTCCGAATTTCACGCCCTGGTTCCCGCCGCCGGTTTCGGCAAGCGCATGGAGCACGAATTACCCAAGCAGTACCTGCCGCTGGCCGGGAAGCCGATGATCGCACACGCGCTGGACACGCTGTGTTCCAGCCCCGAGATTTCCACGGTGTTCGTGGTGCTTGCTCCGGAAGACAAGCTGTTTCACCGCTACGACTGGTCGCGGTTCGGCGAGAAACTGCAAACGTTGTATTGCGGCGGTGGGATGCGTTCGGACACGGTGCGGAACGGCTTGATCGCTTCCGAGCTGGAGCCCGACGACTGGGTGCTGGTACACGATGCGGCGCGTCCCTGCCTGACGCAGGCGCACCTGGCAAAACTGATCGCCGAATTGCGCGACGATGCGGTGGGCGGGATACTCGCGGTACCGGTGGCGGATACGCTGAAGCGCGCCGATGCCCATCAGCGTATCCTGCGCACCGAGAGCCGCGAGCACTTGTGGCAGGCGCAAACGCCGCAGATGTTCCGTGCCGGCCTGCTGGTGCAGGCGTTGCAGCAGCCCGGAAGCTTTACCGACGAGGCATCCGCGGTCGAGGCGCTGGGCTTGCAGCCCAAACTTGTGCCGGGCGAACAGGCCAATCTCAAGGTGACCTATCCGCAGGATATGCTGCTTGCAGAATTGCTGCTCACTCAACAGGGAAAATAACATGCGTGTCGGTCAAGGTTACGATGTTCACCAGCTGGTCGAAGGCCGCAAGCTGACCATCGGCGGGGTGGAGATCCCGTATGAAAAGGGTTTGCTCGGACATTCCGATGCGGATGTGCTGCTGCATGCGATCAGCGATGCGCTGCTCGGCGCGGCGGCGCTGGGCGACATCGGGCGGCATTTCTCCGATGCCGACGCAAAATTCAAAAACATCGACAGCCGCATCCTGTTGCGCGAAACGCTGCATCTGGTGCGCGAACAGGGTTACCGTGTCGGTAATGTCGACGCGACCATCATCGCGCAGGCACCGAGAATGGCACCGCACATTTTTCAGATGGTCGATAACATCGCTGCCGATCTGCGCATCGAGAGAAGCGCAGTCAACGTGAAGGCGACCACCACCGAAAAGCTCGGCTTTGCCGGACGCGGCGAGGGGATCGCGGCACAGGCGGTGGTGCTACTCCTTGCCGAATGAGAGTAGAAAAACAATTGTCCACGAAATACACGAACATCACGAACAAGTACAAACACAAGCCAGTGAGTCCAGCAGGTAAATTTCTGAACGAATTAGAATGAACATCCTTGCGTTGGACACCTCCACCGAATACTGCTCGGTCGCGCTTTGGGACGACGGCGCGGTCCTGGAGCGTTGCGAACTGGCCGGACAAAAACATTCCGAGCTGTTGATCGAAATGCTGGACGCGGTGTTGAAACACGCAGGCGTGAAGCTGACGCAACTCGACGGAATTGCATTCGGAAAAGGACCGGGTTCGTTCACCGGGGTGCGCATTGCCTGCGGCGCGACGCAGGGATTGGCGTTCGGGGCCAGTCTTCCCGTGGCCGGTGTGTGCACGCTGGAGGCATTGGCAGAAGCTGCCGGAAAATCGCGCGTGGTCGCCGCGCTGGATGCGCGCATGGGCGAGATTTATCACGCGGCGTATGAAAAACGCGATACGGTCTGGGAGGCAGTGAGCAGCCCGTGTTTGTGCAAACCGGAAGATGCGCCGCCCGTTCCGGGTAATAACTGGTTTGGCATCGGCAGCGGCTTTGCGATGCATGGCAAAACATTGGATGAACGATATGCCGGACAGTTGCTTGGCATGGATGCAAACATGGTGCCCCGGGCCGCAGCGATAGCCGCACTCGGCGCAGCGCAATTCGCGCTCGGCCGCGGCGTGGATGCCGCACAAGCCCTGCCGCTGTATCTGCGCGACAAGGTGGCGTTGAAAACCAGTGAAAGAATGCAGCGTTAGGAAAAGCCCGCCATGCGTGTGATGACACTGGAAGACCTGGATGCGGTGTTCGCGATCGAACAAACGGTGCAGGTCTATCCGTGGACGCGCGGAAATTTTGCCGATGCGCTGTCCAACGGATATGTGTGTTGCGTGGACGAATCGGACGGCGAGATACGCGGCTATGCGGTGCTGATGCCGGCAGCGGACGAGGCCGAGTTGCTGAGTATCGGCGTGGCGGCAGATCAACAGCGCAAGGGCTTGGGGCGAGCGATGTTGCGCGAAATGCTCGACCTTGCGCGCGAAAAAAATATACGCCGGATATTCCTGGAAGTGCGCGCTTCCAATGCGGCCGCGCTGGCCTTGTACCGCAGCGCCGGTTTCGTCGAGATCGGCTTGCGGCGGGATTATTACAGGAATGCCGGCGGCTACGAGGATGCGATCACGATGGCGTGCGATTTGAAGGATGGAACAGATGGACAGACGTGAAGCGATATTGCGCGAATTGAATCTGTTTCCGCAGTGGAAACGGCGGGAGTCGCCTGTAGCCGGCGAAGCAAACCATGTGCCCGATGCGCGTGAAGCAAAAATCCCCAGCGTCCCTGACGAAAAAGAGGTGCCGGCACGAACGGAAGCCAGGGATGTTCCTGTCGTTTCTCCTGTATCCGGCATAGATGAACTTGACTGGCCGCAACTCAAGCAGCGGGTAAGCGCATGCACCGCGTGCAAGCTGCGCGCCGGATGCACGCAGACGGTGTTCGGCGTGGGAGATGAAAATGCCGACTGGCTGTTCGTCGGCGAAGGGCCGGGGGCGGACGAGGATGCGCTGGGCGAGCCGTTCGTGGGACAGGCGGGCAAGCTGCTGGACAACATGCTGTTGGCGATCAAACTGAAACGCGGCGAAAATGTGTACATCGCGAACATCGTCAAGTGCCGCCCGCCGGCTAATCGCAACCCGGAAGCGGAAGAAATCGCGACCTGCCTGCCCTATCTGCGACGCCAGATCGAACTGATCAAACCCAAGGTGATCGTCGCGCTGGGCAAGGTCGCATCGAATGCACTATTGGGCAAGGACGCAACCCTGGCCAGCCTGCGCGGCAAGCTGCACGACTATCACGGGATTACACTGATCGTCACCTACCATCCCGCGTACCTGCTGCGCAGTCCGTCGGAAAAAGCCAAGGCATGGCAGGATCTGCTGCTGGCGGTGGATACCATACCGAAAGCATAGGGTGTTGTGGAACTGACGCCACCAAGCCCTTATGCGGATTTTCAGGTTAGCTACATCTGCCCCGAATCCTGGTCATGACCATGGCGCCTGTACAGGACGGTCATGATGCCCGACAGCAGCAGGCCGAACACCAGAATGATGAGATAGATGTTGAGATGCAGTTTCTCCATTGCGGCGTACAGTCCCAGCATCGCGAAAATGCTCAGGTTCTCATTGAAATTCTGAACGGCGATCGAGCTTCCCGATCCCATCAGCAGGTGGCCGCGATGCTGCAGCAGGGCGTTCATTGGTACCACGAAATAGCCACCCATCGCCCCGAGTGTGATCAGCAGAAGGATTGCCAGCGTGCTGTTGCTGATCGGGATCATCAGCAGCACCATCAAACCCATTGCAATGCCGACCGGCAGCACTTTCACCGAATGTTGCAGCGTGACGAATCTTGCCGCCAGTACCGCGCCGATGGCGATGCCGATTGCAAACCATGCGGTGAGCTGGGCGGCTGCGCTGATGTCAAAATGCAATGCCACTGCAGCCCATCCGAGCAATAGCAGGCGCAGCGTGGCTCCGATACCCCAGAACAGGGTGGTGACTGCGAGCGAGACCTGTCCCAGCGGATCTTTCCACAACAGTCTGAAACAGTGCAGGAAATCCTTGACCAGAAAGACAGGATTGCGACTGAGCGCCTTGTGGTCGATCGCCACGCGCGGAATGTAGAGATTGAACCATGCGGCAATGATGTAAATTCCGGTGATGAAGACAATCGCCAATTGCGGGGGCGTGTCGATGCCGGTGTCGATGAAGGGTACATCCCACCAGTTCAGCATGGATCCGGTAATCGCCGGGTTGATGAAGATGCCGCCAATGATCGCGCCGAGAACAAT
>CAZCKZ010000107.1:0-6604 GCA_964499395.1 uncultured Gallionella sp.
CACCATCCGGTTCAGCCAGCATCTCGGCAACCTGGTTGTAGGTCAGCCGCGCGTTGGAATACATCACCGATGGATAAAAACGGTATTTTTCAATATCGCCGCTGCTGCTAACGTGCATGTCGCACACCATGCACAGCCGGTCTACCTTGGGATTGAGCGAGCACAGCCCGTTGGACAGTTCCTCGGGCAGCATCGGGATCACGCGGCGCGGAAAGTACACCGAGTTGCCGCGCTGGATCGCCTCGCGGTCGAGTGCATCGCCGGTCTGCACATAGTGGCTGACATCGGCGATCGCCACCACCAGCCGGTAGCCGCCCTTTTCCGGCGCACAATAGACCGCGTCGTCGAAATCGCGCGCGGTCTCGCCGTCTATCGTGACCAGCGGCAGGTTGCGGATATCCTCGCGGCCTGCCCAGTCTGCCGGTGCAACAACTGGTGATATCGCCTTGGCCTGGCGCTCGGCATCCCTGGGAAACTCATAGGGCAGATCATGCTTGCGCAACGCGATCTCGATCTCCATGCCCGGATCGGCGTAGTTGCCCAGCACCTCGACGATACGACCGATTGGCTGCGCATGTTTATCGGGATGCTGCAAAATCTCCAGCATCACCACCTGTCCTACCTTTGCATCGCCCGATTCGCCGGGAGCAACCAGGATGTCCTGGGTGATGCGGCGGTTTTCCGCCACCACGAAGTAGATGCCGTGTTCTTCATACAGGCGTCCGACCACCTTATTGTTGGCGCGTTCAAGCACCTCAACGATCTTCGCCTCGGGGCGGCCTCGGCGGTCCACACCGGATTGCCGCACCATCACCACATCGCCGTGCAGCACCTTGTGCATTTCCTTCTCGCTGAGGAACATATCCGGGCTGCCGTCTTCCGGAATCAGGAAACCGAATCCATCCGGGTGCCCCTGCACCTTGCCCTTGACCAGTTCGAGCTTGTCCACAACACAGATGGCGCGCTTGCGATTGCGCATGATCTGGCCGTCCCGCTCCATCGCGCGCAGGCGGCGCGAAAACAGCTCCTCTTCGTCTTTTTCGATATGCAGCATTCCCAGCAGCTCTTCATCGGCCACCGGTGCGCCCTGTTCGGTCAATATCTGCAATATGAACTCGCGGCTGGGCAGCGGTTGTTCGTATTGTTCGCGTTCCCGTTCCAGAAATGGGTCCTGGAGACGTATATTCTTTTTATTTTTCATTGACAATGTATCCTTTAACAATTAAATTGCGCGCCTTCAGCAAAAAGCCCAGATGGCGGAATTGGTAGACGCGCACGGTTCAGGTCCGTGTGCCGCAAGGTGTGGAGGTTCGAGTCCTCTTCTGGGCACCAAAACATGAATCGGCTCGCGCTAGCGGGCCTTTTTTCTGCCCGGAAATGCAAGCCCCATATTCCAAACAAGGCCCGAAAAGCGTCCAATGCAGCGCGATTGTTGACGCTTTGGCAGCTCGAAACGCGCGTCATTTTACACCAATGGTACTTCCGGCTTCCCTCCTTAATTGAACGCCATCCAATCAATCCACGTGGCCGGCGGTCTCTTTACTTGTTGGATGGCGTCATTTTGCGTGTCCGGCAACCCACAGGAGCAGCAGCGCGCCGGCCACCAGTGCGATATCGGCAATCAATGCAGCCCAGGCAAGACTGGAAAGAAGGTTATCGTTGACTCGAAAGATCTTCCCGCCCCACAGATACCTCCAGAATCGAATCTGCATTTCACGATACTGCGGGTAGAAAGAAGCCAGCTGCCGGTTGGAGGGAAATCCGAGATCGGCGAATTCTTCGGGATGTCTGTTCCGGAGCATTTTGAGGAGCAGCCCGCGGAGCAGCCAACTGCTGGCCATTGCCACAAGTATGATCACTACCGCGATTCCAGCCATGGCTAATATCCAGACAGGGATTGGCCGGCCGAATTACTCAAATGGATGGCGCAGCACGATCGTCTCATCCCGATCCGGCCCGGTCGAAACCATGTCGACCGGTATACCGCATACCTCGGAAATGCGCTCCAGATAATTCCGCGCAGCCTTCGGCAGTTCCTCATAGTGTTGCAAACCCAGCGTGCTTTCACGCCATCCCGGCATCTCTTCGTAAACTGCCTGACAATCGGTAAGCGCATCGGCACCCGCCGGCAAAATATCGCTGTCCACCCCATTGATGCGGTAGCCCACAGCCAGACGCACGGTTTCCATGCCATCCATCACGTCCAGCTTGGTGACGCACAGGCCCGATACACCGTTGATCTGGATGGAGCGTTTCAATGCTGCCGCATCAAACCAGCCGCAACGGCGTGCGCGTCCGGTGGTGGAGCCAAATTCATGGCCGCGCTTGGCCAAACCCTCACCGATAGGATCGCACTTGTTCACAGCATCATACAATTCAGTCGGAAAAGGACCGGAACCAACGCGAGTGGTGTAAGCCTTGGTAATGCCCAGCACATAGTGCAACATTTGCGGGCCCACCCCTGCCCCGGCACAGGCTGCACCGGCAATACAGTTGCTTGATGTAACGAACGGGTAAGTACCGTGATCGATGTCCAGCAACGCGCCCTGCGCGCCTTCGAACAGCAGGCTGTTGCCGGACTGATTGGCTTCATACAGAGCGCGCGGCACATCCATCACCAGCGGCTTGATGCGTTCCGCCAGGGCCAGCGTGTCATCCAGCACTTTCTGGAAATCGACGATTTCGGCGCTGAAGTAATTCTTCAGCACGAAGTTGTGATAGTCCAGCACTTCGCCCAGCTTGGCGGCCAAACGTTCACGGAAAAAAATATCCTGCAAACGGATCGCACGGCGCGCCACCTTGTCCTCATATGCAGGGCCGATACCACGCCCGGTGGTGCCTATTTTCGCATCGCCTTTTGCCAGCTCGCGGGCTCTGTCGATCGCTTCGTGATAGGGCAATATCAGCGGGCAGGCTTCGGAAACCTTCAGCCGGTTATATACATCGATCCCGGCCTGTTGCAGTTCGTCCATTTCCTTCAGCAATGCGGCCGGCGACAGCACCACGCCGTTGCCGATATAGCACATCACATGATCGCGCAAAATGCCGGAAGGAATCAGGTGCAGCACGGTTTTCTTGCCGGCTATCACCAGCGTATGGCCGGCGTTATGACCACCCTGGAAACGCACCACGCCTTGCGCATGATCGGTCAGCCAGTCGACGATCTTGCCCTTGCCCTCATCACCCCACTGGGTACCGATTACCACTACGTTGTTAGCCATTTGCAAACTTTCGTATTTTAGAAATCAAAGCGCAACGACCTGCCAGATGCCGTTGCGAAAAACCAGTTCACGGTCGCACTGCAATTCAACGCGCAGCATGGTTTCACCGAGTAGATCAACCACTACTATCTCGCCGGTTGCGCGCAGTTGCGCGATTTTGTCGCGCAAAGCGGCATCCTCGGAATGCGGTGCGCATATACCCGGCTTGGCAGTCTGGGGCGGCAACATGCGATACAGCAAACGCAGGTCCATGCTGAATCCGGTTGCGGCGCGTGCGCGCCCGAAGCTCTTGCCGAGGTCGTCATAGCGTCCACCCAGCGCGATCGCGTCATGGCTGCCGGCATGGTAAGCCGCGAACACCATACCGCTGTGATAATGGTAGCCGCGCAGATCAGCGAGATCTATCCCGACGCTGGACACCAGTGCCTGCAGCTTTCCGGAAATGTTCTGCAGGTCATCCAGGGCCGCAACAATTCCCGGATAATCCGGTAGCAGCCTGCGCGCCTTCGCCAGCACATCGGAACAATTACCATAGAGTGCCGGCAGTGCCAGCAATGCGTTGCGCAAAGTCGCATGCAGGGGCTTGGTCAATATCTGCAAGGTCGCACTGTCCTTGTTCTGCAGGGCTGAAAATAATCCGCTCTCGAGTTCCCTGTCGAGTTTGGCATGGATCATCAGCGCGCGAAACACGCCGACATGGCCGAGATCGAGATGCACGTCCCTGATATCCAGCAGTGCCAGCGATTGCAGCATCAGCTGCTGGATTTCCAGATCGCTTTCCAAACCGTCATGTCCGTACAACTCGGCACCGATTTGCAACAGCTCACGGGTGCGCGTCAGTCCCATCGGCTGGGTGTGCAGCACACTGCCTGCATAGCAAAGGCGCACCACGCCCTGGCGATTCAGCAGATGCGCATCAATGCGCGCCACTTGCGGCGTGATGTCTGCGCGCAGTGCCAGGGTGCGCCCGCTCAATTGATCAACCAGCTTGAAAGTGCGCAAATCCATGTCAGCACTGTCATCGATCAGCAACGATTCTGCATACTCCAGCAACGGCGGTGCAACCAGTTGATATCCCGACCTGCGCATCAGATCGAGGATTTGCGCGCGCATCCGTTCGACGCTCCATGCCTCGTCGGGCAGCATATCTTCTACGTATTCTGGAAGCAGCCAGTTCTGCATCATTTAATCCAGTAAAGCAATATTATTCCGGACAGCATCGCTGTAATACCGACAAAGCGCAATTGCCCGTCCGTCAGCGTCAACAACTTGCGGAATGTTTCGCGCCACAATCCGGGCGAAACAAAAGGTATCATTCCCTCAAGCACCAGCATCATCGCCAGGCCAAGCAGCCAATATTCGAGCACACTATTTACCAGACCTGCCCGGATTTTTCAGATATTTGAAGAAAGCCGAGCTTGGATCCAGCACCATTACGTCACTCTTGTTCTTGAAACTCTGCTTGTAGGCTTCCAGACTGCGGTAAAAAGCGTAGAACTCGGCATTGCGACTGAACGCTTTACCATACAGCGCAGACGCTTTCGCATCGCCCTCACCTTTGATTTTCTGTGCTCCGCGATAAGCTTCAGCCAAAATCACCTGCCGTTGTTTGTCAGCATCGGCGCGTATCTTCTCGCTATCCGCATAACCGGTTGCGCGCAGTTCGTTGGCGACGCGCTTACGTTCTGCCTCCATGCGCCGATATACCGAATCGCTGATCTCGGTAGGGAAGTCCACACGCTTGAGGCGCACGTCCAGCACCTGAACACCTATTTTGCTGGCATCGGCCTCTGTTTTCTGAAGAACCGCCTGCATGATCTGATCGCGCTCTCCGGAAATCACATCATGAATGCTGCGCTTGCCGAATTCCTCGCGCATGCTGGAATTGATCGTCTGCATCAAACGTGTCGCGGCGCGCATTTCATCTCCGCCGACACTGATATAGTATTGCTTGACGTCGGCAATGCGCCACTTGACGAATGAATCCACCATCACGTTTTTCTTTTCTGCCGTGATGTAACGCTCCGGTTCCCCGGTGTCCAGTGTAAGTATGCGCGAATCAAAGAAGCGCACGTTCTGCATCAGGGGCAGTTTGAAATAAAGACCCGGGGAAGTCTTGACGCTGACAATTTCACCCAACTGGAACACGATCGCGTTCTGGCGCTGATCCACCACGAACATGCTCATGCTCAGCAGGATTAATGCGATGGCCGCAACGATCAACACGTTACCGATTTTCTTGTTCATTAGCGTGTCTCCCGGTTGCGGCTTAGCAGTGAATCGCGCGCACTTTGCGTTGCAGTATTGTCGCTACCCTGCGTGGTGTCTGACTTCGGGGAAGCCTGCTCATCGGTGTCCGTACTGCCGGCACGAGTCTTTTCGAGCAATTTATCCAGCGGCAGATACAGCAGGCTGTTGCCCTTCTTCTGGTCGATCATCACTTTGCTGACATGGCCCATCACCTGCTGCATCATGTCCAGATACATACGCTCGCGAGTAACCGCAGGCGCCTTTTCGTATTCGACCAGTATCTGCTTGAAGCGACTCACGTCACCTTCAGCATTTGCAATCACGCTTTGCTTGTAACCCTGTGCTTCCTGAGTCAACCGGGCAGCCGCACCGCTTGCACGCGGTATCACGTCATTGGCATATGCCTGTCCCTCGTTCTTTTGCCGCTCCCGATCCTGCCCGGCCTTCACCGCATCATCAAAGGATGCCTGCACCTGCTCGGGTGGCTGTGCATTCTGCATGGTGACCTTGCTGACCAGGATGCCCGACTTGTAACGGTCAAGGATAGTTTGCATCAGTTTGGAGGTTTCCGCCGTTACCTGCTCCCTGCCCTCATAGAGTACGAAATCCATCTTGCTCTTGCCGACCACCTCGCGTATCGCCGCTTCGGCGACCTGGTGCACGTTTTCATCCGGCGCGCGGTTGTTGAACAGATAATCGGCGGGATTTTTTATAAAATACTGCACCGCAAACTGGATATCGATGATGTTCTCGTCATCAGTCAGCATCAACGATTCATTCAATACCTTGTTCTTGACGTTATCGCGATAACCGATTTCCACGGTCCTGACTTGGCTCACGTTTACAATTTCCACAGTCTCAACCGGGAAAGGCAAATGCCAATGAGGCCCCGGCATGGTCGTTTCGGACAGTTTGCCGAAACGCAGCACCACGCCGCGCTGGCTCGCATCGACGATATAAAATCCGCTGCCTAACCAGATCAGCACAATAATCCCGACGATCAACCCCATCCCGCCGGCAAAACCATGCGGAGGTTCGCCGCTTCCGGGTTTGCCCGTCCCGCCTTTGCCTCCCATCAGGGAAGCTACTTTTGCATTGAGCTTGCGCAACAACTCTTCCAGATCAGGCGGGCC
>CAZCKZ010000108.1:0-6426 GCA_964499395.1 uncultured Gallionella sp.
TGCGGCATTTGCGTTGAAGCTGACCAGATAGGGGTCAGGCAGCGGAGTCGGAAGCAGCCGGCTGTGAAAGCTGTCCGGCAGGCCCGCAAAGGTGTTTTCGAAATTCAGCTGGTCGAGTTTTCGCATGGCAGAAACGGCGCAGCGCCCCGTGAGAGAGGCGCTACGCGCGTGCAACAACAGTGATGATCAAACGCAGCCGGTCGGTTTCGGCAGGCCGCCGTATTTGGTGATGGGCTTCATCGGGCCGGTCATCCACAGGTCGAACACTTCCTTCTGGTCCTGCTCGATGTATTTGGCGAATTTGCGGATAGGCGGCACGGAGCCGAATTCTTCGTAGAACTCGCGGGCCTTCAGGATCTGTGCCCACTTCTCGTCGTTCAATTCGTAATTGTCGGCCTCGGCCATCGCTTTCGCGATTTCCGGTGTCCAATCGTCCATGCTCTCGAGATAGCCGTCGCCGTCGCGTTTTGGTAAATCCATTTGTAGTTCTCCTGATTTAATGATGAATATGTGCAATGAATTGAATGATGAATGTGTGCAATGATAATTAACCCGAGTGAAATGGTCAAGTAATGTTTTCCTTAATGTTTCCCCGGGTGGCACGGTTACAATAACGCCGGATGAAATACATCAGCTTGCGGCCGCGCACTGTTTGGCGAAAGAGGACTCGAGGATATGAAGATCAGATGGGGATGGGCGCCCGCGTTGCTGCTGCTGGCCGGATGTTCCGGGGTGCCGAAAGGACTGCAACCGGTGACCGGGTTTGACGTGCAGAAATACCTGGGCCACTGGAACGAGATCGCGCGGCTCGACCACCGTTTTGAACGCGGTCTGACCGACGTGACGGCGGACTACCGCAAGCTGCCGGATGGCCGCATCGGGGTGATCAACCGCGGCTTCGATGCAAAAAAGAACAAGTGGAAAGAGGCAGAAGGTGTCGCGCGGTTTCAGGGCAGGCCGGATGTGGGCAGCCTGGAGGTATCTTTCTTCGGGCCGTTCTACGGTGCCTACAACGTACTGGTGCTCGATCCGCAATATCGCTATGCGCTGGTCGCCGGTCCAAACCGCAATTATCTGTGGATACTCGCGCGCAGTCCGCAGCTCGATCCGAAAACGCTGGCTGCATTGGTCGAGCGTGCCAAAGAGTTGGGATTTTCAACCGACAAACTGATTTATGTTGAGCATTCCCACCCACCCATTATGGTCGATTGATATGACGAAAAAAATTTCCGTAGTCTTTGTCTGCATGGGCAACATCTGCAGGTCGCCTACCGCCGAAGCGGTGTTCCGCCACTATGTCGAGAGCGCCGGGATGTCCGGACAGATCATGATCGACTCGGCCGGCACGCATGATTACCACATTGGCGACAAGCCGGATGCGCGCGCGCAACGCGCGGCACAGCAGCGCGGTTACGACATGAGCAATTTGCGCGGCAGACAGGTGGGCGAGGATGACTTCCGCCGATTCGATTACGTGCTGGCGATGGATACGTCCAACCTCGCGATCCTGCAGCGCATCACGCCGCCCGGCAGCGATACGCGGGCGCGGCTGTTCCTCGAATATGCGCGCCATCACCGCGAGCGCGATGTGCCCGACCCGTATTACGGCGGCGCGGATGGATTCGAGCGCGTGCTGGACATGGTGGAGGATGCGGCGCAGGGACTGCTCGAGGAGATACGTCAGAAACATTTTGTGGCATAGCGCTCCCGCAAATGAAAAAGCCGCACGACTTTCATCGTGCGGCTGTCCATTTTGCAAACCGGGATTATCCGTGCGGAGTATGTTGCGTCTCGATCTGCACCAGCGGTTCGTTCTCGACATACACTTCCCGCCGACGCGCGCGGCGGCGCGGCGCGTGTCTTTCCGCAGAAGCGGCAGGGAACTCCGGCACGGTCTTCAGCTTGATCGGATCGGTCTCGATCTGAACCAGGCCTGATCCGGTGCCCGGTGTCGCCACTGGAGCCTGGGTCGCTGCCGCCGGCGTCACGGTTGCGGGCAAGTTCTCGACCACAACCTGAGGCAGGTTCGCTGCAACCACTGCCGGGAGTGTCGGCTCTGTCTCCGCAGGCAGACTCGGTGTGTAGACCGTCGGCATTGCGATGTATTCGCTGGGCCGTACGAATCCGTCCGGGTAGGCGATATATTCCGTCGGTCCGGCGGGTGTGGCATCGACCGGTGCCCTGAGCCGCTGCGTGGTCACCGATTCGCCATTCGCTGCTGCAGTTGCAGCCGCTTCACGTTGTTCGCGTTCTCTGCGACCGCCACGGCGACCGCGACGGCGTCCGCCTTCGCGCGGCGGGCTGACCGCATCGGTTTGCTCCAGCGCAGCAACGGCAACCTGGCTTTCCAGTACCGGCTTTTCTTCTACCGCTGCATTGGCTGCGGATGCCGTGCCTCGCTGCGGTGTGCCTTCTGCCGGGCCCCGCGGAGGACGCGGGGACCTGGGTTGACGCGGCTCCTGTGCTTTGCCTTCGGCTTGTGCCGGTTTCTGGCCATTGCGCGGTTCGTTGCGGTTGCGATTGCCGCCTGCATCGCTGCGTTCGCCTCGACCGCGGCGCTTGCCGCCGCCCCCTTCGGAACGTTCGCCGCGTTCCGGACGCTGCGCGTTGCGCGGCCTGGCTGGCGCAGGCCTGGCTTGTGGCTGTTCTTCCTCGCTCAACGATTTGAACCAGGAAACAATTTTGCCGAACATCGAAGGCTGGGCTGCCACTGCTTTAACCGGTGCGGCCTTCATCGGGGTGACCCCCTGCACAACGGCCTGCGCCCGGGTGGCTTTTTGCTGCTCTTGTGTCGCAGTCAGCGGTTTTTCTTCGACGGGTTTTTCCACCAGTTTGTAGCTGGCCTGCAACGCCTCGCTGCTCATGTCGTCCTGGCGCAGGCGGTTGATGCTGTAGTTGGGCGTTTCCATGTGCGGATTGGGGATCAGCGTGATGCCGACTTTCAGGCGCGATTCGATGCGGAATATGTCGGCGCGCTTCTCGTTGAGCAGGAAGGTGGCGACATCCACCGGCACCTGAACGTGTATCGCCGCGCTGCTTTCCTTCATTGCCTCTTCCTGGATGATGCGCAGGATATGCAAAGCGGAAGACTCGATGCCGCGAATGTGGCCGATGCCGCTGCAGCGAGGGCAGGGCATGTAGTTGCCTTCTCCCAGGCTGGGTGCGAGGCGCTGGCGCGACAGTTCCATCAGGCCGAAGCGCGAAATTTTCGCTGTCTGGACACGGGCGCGGTCGTAATGCAGCGAATCGCGCAACCTGTCCTCCACTTCGCGCTGGTTGCGGTTGCTTTCCATGTCGATGAAGTCGATCACGATCAGGCCGCCCAGGTCGCGCAAGCGCAATTGGCGGGCGATCTCTTCCGCAGCTTCAAGGTTGGTGTGGAACGCGGTGGCTTCGATGTCGGAGCCTTTGGTGGCGCGCGCGGAGTTGATGTCGATCGCGGTCAACGCTTCGGTATGGTCGATGACGATCACGCCGCCGGATGGCAGGCGCACTTCGCGCGCATGCGCGGATTCGATCTGGTGCTCGATCTGGAAACGCGAGAACAGCGGCACGTCGTCGACATAGCGCTTGATGCGGTTCACGTTGCCCGGCATCACCGTGCTCATGAACGCGAGCGCCTGCTGGTAGACTTCTTCGGTGTCGATCAGGATCTCGCTGATCTCGGGGTTGAAGTAGTCGCGGATGGCGCGCACCACCAGGCTGCTTTCCAGATAAATCAGCGATGGCGCTTTTTCCGATTCAGCCGCACTTTCGATCGCATCCCACAATTGCTTGAGGTAATCCAGATCCCATTGCAGCTCTTCCTCGTTGCGTCCGATTCCGGCGGTGCGCGCGATGATGCTCATGCCCTGCGGCACGTCGACTTGCGCCAGCACCTGGCGCAACTCGTCGCGTTCTTCGCCCTCGATGCGGCGCGATACTCCACCGCCGCTCGGGTTGTTCGGCATCAGCACGATGTAACGGCCAGCCAGACTGATGTAGGTGGTCAGTGCCGCACCCTTGTTGCCGCGTTCGTCCTTCTCCACCTGGACCAGCAATTCCTGTCCTTCGCGCAAGGCTTCCTTGATCGAGGGACGGTTGCCGCTGCCGGGTTGGTAATATTGCGGTGCTACTTCCTTGAAGGGCAGAAAGCCGTGCCGGTTGCCGCCGTATTCGACGAAACAGGCTTCGAGGCTGGGCTCGAGGCGGGTGATGACAGCTTTGTAGATGTTGCTCTTGCGTTGCTCTTTGCCGGCGGTTTCAATGTCGAGGTCGATGAGTTTCTGACCGTCAACAATGGCGACACGGAGTTCTTCCGGCTGTGTCGCATTGAATAACATGCGTTTCATTATATTGTCTCCCGCGCTCTGACACGGGCGTGACCGGGCTATACGCGGTTAAGCGTTCCAGATGAGCAAACAGTGAGCAATCGTGCAAACAGTCTTGTAAAGTGCAATCGGTTGGTCAATTCAGTTCTCTATTGTTGTTAGCCAGTCTTAAAAAATCGTTCTTTGGAACTTCTGTACCGGTGGCTACGGGTGCATTGCTGCATACGTTACGCCGACCGCTGCAAATATTCCTTAGGGGTGCTGCAGCCCTGATTCAATATTGTCGGGGCTGCAACATGTAAAATCCACAGGTGCTTTGAGCGCGCAAATCTATTACTATCACTGCTGGTTCCGGTGAGTGATGTTAACCGGGCTGCGGCTGGAAGGGTGGCGGTGTATACACCGCCGCTTCTGTCAAACTATTCCAAAATAATCTTTGGGTGGCCATTTTTTTTGGCGAAGGATGTAGTCACATCCCAAACTTACCCAATCCAAAACGCGCGGACGGCGAAGTATAAGCAAAATGAATGGTTTAAGCAAAGATTCTGTTACTTTTCTGACCATAGACGAAAGTGGCGAAGCGCAGCGTATCGACAATTTTCTGTTCAAGCACCTGAAAGGCGTGCCCAAGAGCCATGTTTATCGCATCCTGCGCGGCGAAGTGCGGGTAAATAAAAAGCGCGTTAATCAGACATATCGGCTTAAGTTAGGCGATCTGCTGCGTATTCCGCCGATTCGCGTGGCGGAAAAGCAGGAAGTTGAGCAGGCGTACATCCCGGCGGTCGAATTCCCGATCATTTACGAGGACGATGCGCTGCTGGCCGTGAACAAGCCGGCCGGCGTGGCGGTGCACGGCGGCAGCGGGGTCAGTTTCGGTGTCATCGAGCAAATGCGCCGCGCACGTCCCCAGGCGAAATTCCTCGAACTGGTGCACCGGCTGGACCGCGAGACCTCAGGCGTGCTGCTATTGGCGAAAAAGCGTTCCGCGCTGACCGCGATGCACGAGATCATGCGCGAGGGCAACAGCGACAAGCGCTATTTCGCGCTGGTGCTGGGGGAATGGAAGAATGTGAGGCAACACGTCAAACTGCCGCTGCACAAGTTCGACACGCCGCAGGGCGAGAAGCGCGTGACGGTCAGGGAAGACGGGCAGGCCTCGCACACGGTGTTTGCGTTGCAGAAAAACTGGCCGCCGCAACAAAACCTGCCGGCATTTTCGTTGCTGGAGGCGCAGCTGAAGACCGGCCGCACCCACCAGATCCGCGTGCATCTCGCGCATCTCGGCTTCCCGATCGCCGGCGACGACAAATACGGCGACTTTGCGAGCAATAAGGCGCTCGCGAAACAGGGACTGAAGCGGATGTTCCTGCATGCGTACAGCATCGCGTTTGCGCATCCGCTGACCGGCGAGCCGATGCGGCTGGTCGCGCCTCTGCCGCAGGAGCTGGAGCGGTTTATCGCGAGGTTGGACGCGGGAGTTACATCAGCCAAATAAACCTTTCCCCTCTCCCTTGCAGGGAGAGGGCTAGGGAGAGGGTAGTACGCAGGTTGGGCAAAGCGAAACTTGCGCAACACAAACAAAGTCAACCCCGCCGGGGGTAGCCCGGCAGCTAGTCACTTTTCTTGTCTTGCCAAGAAAAGTAACCAAAAGAAATCGCCCCCGGTTTGCCGCCCCTGCGGGGTACCCTGCGTTGCTCGACTGGTCAGGCGGCTGCGGAACTCGCACTGCGTGCTCAGACAGTCCTCGCCGAAATCCCCTGACCAGCCTGTGCTACTCGGCGGCGCACAGGGGATGAAAAGCAAAAGCCTAAAAACTAAAAATCGAGTGGGCAACAAGTTGCCCACCACCTATTGAACTGCCGCGTGGACACGGGGTGCCCACCCTACCGGGCTGACCGTGCGAGGCGTGGCGAACGCAAGCGCCAGTCCGGGATCAACACTCCTGCCGCCTTGTATCGATCATTTCCAGATATCCACGGCGACGCCCCGTTCGCGCAGCGCGTCGGCGCGCGCGCGGATGAAGCGCTGCAGGTTGGGCTGTTTTTTGTAAGCCCCCGAGGAGACATAGTCCAGCACCGACTGGAAATGAAAGGTTTTCATGAAGGCCTCGATCCGG
>CAZCKZ010000109.1:0-6382 GCA_964499395.1 uncultured Gallionella sp.
CCTGTCCACCAACAATAATTTCGCCGGTGTGACGACAGCGGGCATTTACAATAATAGTGTAGTCGCACTCAAAGCCGATGGCAGCCCGACCGACAACCTGAATTTGCGTGGCGCTTTCTACAGATCGGCGTCCACCCCTTCAAGCGGCTCAGTTGGTGAAATGTGGGGCAATACACCCACTGGTGCGATTAGCGACAACGCGGTCAAGCTGGACGCTGACTGGACGACGCCGGTTGAGGGCCTGGGTTTCAATTTCCAGTACTTCAATATCGGCGCGGGCTATTACAGCACCACGGCGGCGCGGCGCGAATCCGACGTGCTGCTCACCGAAGGCTCGGAATCCGCCTGGTACCGGTGGGGGGATCCAATCTGGTCCGGCGGTGCGACGGCTGACTATACGCAGGGAGCGGCATCTCCTAAAGGTGGGCCAGGCGTTCCAAATGGAACCCAGAACGGGCTGACCGATAACGATTACATGGACTTCAACGAATCGCCCGCGGAATCGGTAGTCGGCTGGAAGGGCCTGACCGCGGTCGGCAAGCTGGACGTCGCCGATACGCCCATGTCGCTCGAAGCGACCCGGGTGAGTTACAACAACAACTGGCTGAATTATTCCACCAGCGGGCCCTTGTACAATGTCTTCCCGGTGAACCAGGATCGCACCACGAATATTGTCGCATTCAAACTGAATAAAACGTTCCAGGTGATGGGCGGTCTGGACACCAACTTGAAGATCAAGAGGGTCGACGACAAGGATAATGCCTATCTGGTTATCGGCGACCACCGGAAAGTGCTCGATAACGGTATCACACTCAGCGCGGGCAATCAGTTGACCAGCGATCTGTACGGCACAATTTCCTATGGCCGCTATCTCCGCGACATTACCTACATCGGCAATGCATACAATAATTCCAAGAGCATCTACAGCCTGAAGTTCGCGTACAACCTGCCCGGTTTCGAAGTGGGCATGCTGACGCAATGGATACAGGGCTATGGCAATCCGACCGAAACGCTTGGTGCCGACACGAAGATCCAGCAATACCGGATGAAGACCTATGCCCAGGTAAACTTCTGAACCGGGGTCTCTCCCGGATTTTCGGCAGACCATAACCCTCCCTTGGTACGGGAGGGTTTTTTTCGCCAGGATGTTGCGTCGGCGTATACTTGCCCAGCTTGCCTGGCCGTGCATTACCTATCGGTTCCAGCGCTGTAATACATAGACAATGGAAGGATCGTCCAATGAAACCCGCCTTGCTATTTGTTGCCCTCATTTTGCTCATGTTGAACGCCTGGGCCGGACTTCAGCCCCTAGTCACGATCAGTGATCCGTCCGGAGATGACCGCGGTGACGGTACGCTGGTCTATCCGCAACGGGCTGATTTCACGCCGGGAGACCTGGATCTGCAACAACTGAAGATCAGCCGCGACGAGAATGGTTTCTGGTTCGAAGCGATGTTCAAGAACCCGATACGCGATCCTGCCGGCGTCACTGAGGCTGTCAGTTCGGAATCCCTGGCCAATTTCGCCCGCAAGGGGTTTTACCAATTCAATCTCGATGTCTATGTCGATACCGACCGTATCAGGGATTCGGGCAACACCTTCACGCTTCCCGGTCGCCATGTGAGGATCGATCCGGAATATGCCTGGGAAAAAGCCGTGATTCTGACGCCGCGACCGGAACTGATGCGGCAACAATTATTGGCTGCGCTGACCGAACAGTATCCGGAACGAACCAGGGCCGAAACCGAGGCCAGTGTCGACCAGTCCATGTATTTTCCGACACGCATCCGGGTGCGCGGCAGGTCGGTTTCCTTTTTCGTGCCTGCCGGATTTTTTGCCGGGAGCAATGGTACCGACTGGGCTGTCACCGCCCTGGTCACCGGTGCATTGACCACCATCCCGGCCGATTTGTCGCTGTTTCCGTCGGCAAAAACCCCGCTTGAGAAACTTCAGCTGGGTGTGATGCAGCCCGAGGCAGGCCATCCCGGGAACACGTTCGGCTACTCCGGCGTGATGCCGGGCCCGGTTGTGGATATGCTGAGTCCTTCCGTCGATCAACAGATGCGGCAGCTTGCGGCCAAGGATGATCTGACCGGGGTTTCCTGGGGACCGCATGCGGTCAATGACACCGTTGTTCCGGCCGCGGCGGGTAACGCCTTGGTAGCTGAACACAAATCTGAGGCCCCGGCTGCCGCAAAGCCGGTGGTGCCGATCGGCAGCTTGTTGCAGCCGATCAATGCTGCTGACAAACCTGAAGCGGGCGTACCTGCAACAGCAAAGCCGGAACAAGCGCCGCCGCTTGCCGACCACAACATCGCGGCAAGGCTGCAAGCGTTGCAGCAATTGCTTGACCAGAAACTGATCGACGAGTCCGAATACAAGCAGCAGAAACTGCGCATTCTGAACGATTTGTAGCGGGTGAAGTTTCGGATCAACGGCATGCTGAGATGATTCCCCGACGCCCATATGGAAAATCCGGTCTGATGGTTTCGGCACTTGGTCTGGGTGCCGGACAAATCGGCGATGCCCGCATCGAAGAAGCCGAGGTCGCGGCTTTGCTGAATTATGCCGTTGATGCCGGCATCACTCTGATCGACACGGCGCGCAGCTACGGGCGCTCGGAGGAACGCATCGGACGCCACCTTACATCGCGGCGCGACGACATCGTGATCTCGACCAAGATTGGATACGGCGTCGATGGTTTCGAGGACTGGACCGGACCCTGCATTGCCGCCGGGATCGAACAGGCACTGCGCATCCTGCGAACCGACCGGATCGATATCGCGCATCTGCATTCTTGCCCGCGCGCGACGCTGGAGCGCGGCGAGGTCATTGCTGCACTGGAAAAGGAAAGGAATGACGGCAAGGTGCGCGCGATCGCCTATTCGGGAGATGGCGACGATCTTGCTTATGCAGTTGACACCGGACGGTTTGACGGATTCATGGCTTCCCTGAATATTTGTGATCAGCGTGTGATCGATGATGTCCTGCCCGATATCACAGCACAGGGATTTATTGCCAAGCGTCCGTCGGCTAACCACCCGTGGCGTTTTGATGAACGGCCGGCCGGCGATTATTGCGAGGAATACTGGCTGCGCTGGCGCGCAATGGGACTCTCCAATCGCGGCCACGAGTGGGGCGAGATCGCGATTCGTTTTGCGTTTTCACTGCCAGAGGTTTCGAGTGCGATCATAGGCACCGGAAACATGGAACATCTGAAACAGAACATCGCATGGTTGGAGGCGGGTGGTCTGGACATGGATTGGTTCGGAGAATTACGCGCGGCGTTCCGGCAGCATGACCGTGGCTGGGCGGGGGAAATCTGAAAGAGCGGTGAGATTCGAACTCACGGAGGACTCTCATCCTCGCTAGTTTTCAAGACGAGTGCCTTCAACCACTCGGCCACGCTTCCAAATTGTTTGCCCGGCAGTTTTTACGCTTGCCATAGTGGCGCTGCGAACCCTTCAAGGCCGCGCATTTTGAACCAAGCTGCCCGTCATGTCCAGAAACAATCTAACCCCTTACGCAGTCCGCCCAGTTGTTGGGCGTTTCGTAGATGCGCACCTGTTCCAGGCGCAGGTGGTTGCCGAAGGTGTCCCGGTAAGCGGGAGCCAGGATGTCGAAGGCGGCCTGTGCGAGATTCTCCGCAGTCGGTACGACGTCGAGGATGACGGTCTTGTGTTCCGGCAGGCTGGACAGGAAGTCACATACCGGTTTGTCGCCGCGATAAACCAGAAAGGCGTGATCCCAGGCATCAACCAGTTTTTCCCTGGCGATGTGTTTGACATCGGAGAAGTCCATCACCATGCCCTGTTCGGACAATCCTTCAGCGGTGATGATGTCCCCGGACAGGGTGATCTCGATCGCATAGCGATGGCCGTGCAGGTGTTTGCACTGGCTGTTGTGGTTGGGGATGCGATGTCCGGCATCGAATTCAAGGCGGCGCGTGATATACATGACGGTCTGGCTGTGTTGAGTGCTGCGGATTATACCCTGTCAGGTTTTGAAGGCCGCCGCGCGTTGCAGGAAATCGCGTTTGGCGTCATCGTCATCCGGCGCGCCGTAGCGTAACGCGCTGTAGCGTGCGGCGAGGTCAAGGACGGTGACGGCAAGCTCGGGGCGGGCCTTGGCGACCCGTGCTGCATAATCCCGGGCGCCTTCATGCGCGGCGCGCGGCAATCCGGATTTGGCAAGTTTGCGGCACAATCCGAGCCATGCGGCCTGTATCCTGTCGGGCCGGCGGGTGTACAGGTGGCGCAGCATGAACAGTGCAAACACGGCGATCACCAGCCCGATGCCTGCCGACATGTTGAGTGCCATTTTCTGCCAGGTGATGGACTCCATGCCGAGACGGGTCAGGAAAGCGAACTGGCGCTCGGAGTCGTAGCCCAGCACCCATTGGTTCCACTGGTTGGCGAGCGCATCGAGATTGAAACGCAGATTGCGCAGCCATTGCGGCGGGTTGCGCTCCATGAACGGCAGGGCGGCTTTGTCGGACAGGGCGGCAGACAGGCCGCGCTCCACCCGGTCCGGGGCGATGGCGCCGGTCGGGTCGACGCGCACCCAGCCCTGTCCCGCCAGCCAAACTTCCGCCCAGGCGTGGGCGTCGGACTGGCGCACGATGTAGTAGTTGCCGACATCGTTGTATTCGCCGCCCAGATAGCCGGTCACCACGCGCGCCGGGATGTTTGCGGCACGCATCAGGAACACAAAAGCCGAGGCGTAGTGCTCGCAGAATCCCTGTTTGGTGTTGAATAGGAAATCGTCGATGCTGTTGATGCCGAGCGGCGGCGCTTCGAGCGTATAGACGAAGCCCTGTTTGTTGAAGTAGGAGAGGGCGGTGTGCACGACGTCGGCATCGTCCTTGCTGCCGGCACGCCATTCGGCGGCAAGCTGCCGCGCGCGCGGATCGAACTGCCTGGGCAGTTGCAGTGCGCGCTTGAGCTGCCGCGCGGATTCCTGCAGATTGGCGTGATAAACCAGATCCGAACGCGCCGCATAGCGCAGCCGCGCATTGACTTTGTCTTTTCTGAGCAACTGAAAATCGTCGGTCAGGGTTGCGGTGACCGACAACTTGTCCGGCACATCGAGTGCAAACAACCAGTGCTTGTTGTGCGGCTCCAGCGTGACGACGTAATCGACGGGCTGGCCGAGTTCGGTGAATTTCGGCGCGATCGGATACGGGGCTCTGCCCGGGGTCCAGGCGCGTCCGTCGAAATTCCACAGCACCGGCCCGCGCCAGTACATCTGGTCGCGGCGCGGTACTTTACCGTTATAGACGACGCGAAATGCCACTGCTTCCGACAGACTCAAACGGCTCAGGCTGCCCGGCGACATATGGTCGTCCAGCCCGGTGCTGGCATAGGCATCCTGCGGCAAGCCCCACAGCGGTCCCTGCACGCGCGGGAACAGGATGAACAGGATCAGCGTCAGCGGCAGGGCTTGCAGCAGCAGCACCGCCGCGATGCGCAGGCGCGGTTTCAGCGCGATGTTTCGCGCCTGCAGGTGCACCCAGGTGGTCACGATGACCATCATGGTCGCGAGCAGGTAGAGCGCGGTGGGGATGCTCTGCGAGTAGAAGAAATTGGTGATGATGATGAAACACGCGAGGTAGACCAGCACCATCGCGTCGCGCGCGTCGCGCAGCTCCATCAGCTTGAGCGCGGCCAGCATCATCAGCAAGGTCACGCCCGCCTCGCGCCCGAACAGGGTGTGGAAGGTGAGCACGATCCCCACCGTGCCGGCGAAAGTGATCAGCATCAACAGCCAGCGTCTGGGCAGCGGCTTGCCGCTGTAGGTGAGCCAGGCCCGCCACAGCATCAGGCCGGCGCACAGTCCGCTGACCCAGGGCGGGAGATGGTCGGCGTGCGGCGCGATCACCATCAGGATGGAGAGCAGCAGGCCGTAGGTAAGCGACTTGCTCATGGAATTTCACCACCCGGATGGAACAGCGCGATCCTGCGCAAACATTCATCGCGATGCGCGATGCCGCTGTTTGGCGGCAACTTGCCGTTCGGCAAGTTCAGCCCGTAACGCAAGCCCCGTGCCTCCGCATCGAGCACCCAGCGTGTCATGCGCGCCAGTTTTTCCTCCTCGTTGCGGTCCGGTGTATCGGAAAAATCCAGCCACAACTCTTCTCCCAGCGGCGTGGAAAACTGCTTGACCTGCAGACCCCGCTCGCGCGCATAGGCTTTCCAGTCGATGCGCGGCAGGGCATCGCCCGCGGTATATTTGCGCAACCCGGAAAAATCCTCATCACCGGCCGCGTTGCGCTTTCCGCTGCCGTCCGGCGAACTGCCGGTCGGCAGCGCCGCGTCGCCCAGCGGTTTCGGATAGACCAGGCAGCGCATGTCGAAATGCAGGTAGGACCAGCAGTAAAACA
>CAZCKZ010000110.1:0-6360 GCA_964499395.1 uncultured Gallionella sp.
CCTTGTCCTTGAACGCATCCTGAAGACTTGAATTGATGTTGTCCGCACTCGCCACGCTGTCCGCAGCGATCACGCCCTGCAAATCAACCAGCGCGGTGTGTTTGCCTGTGCCCAGCGCGACCTCGCTTTTGCCTATCCAGCCCATGGCGATAAACAGCAGGATGAACATGAATCCCAGCGTCGCCGTCTTGAAGAATATCCCCCAGTGCCGCGCGCGGCGTTGCTCCTGCAGGGACGATAACGCCAGCTTTTCCAGCACATCGCGTTCCCAGTTGCTGTTTTGATCGGACATATGAATTCCTTTGATTAATTACGTTACGTTAAGCGTTTAACTTGAACCAGGAGCGCAATTGTGCAAAATCATCCACCAGTGCAAGCGGACTCAATTCCTGCAACTGCCCCGCTGGATGCGCGCCGTGTCCAACCGCCACCGCATCCACCCCGGCATTTTGCGCCATCTGCACATCGTGGGTGGTATCGCCCACCATCAGGGTACGCCCTGCACTGACCGCCAATTCATCCATCAGTTCAAACAGCATCGCCGGATTCGGTTTGGAAAGGGTCTGGTCCGCGGTGCGCGTCGCGTGAAAATAGCTTTTCATCGCGGTGGCTTCCAGCGCCCGGTCCAGCCCCGCGCGGCTCTTGCCGGTCGCCACGCCCAGCCGGTAACCCGCATCGTGCAACTCCGCTATCGTTTCCCGCGCGCCCGCGAACAGCGGGATCGCCCTGTCCTGCGCCAGAAAATGATAACGATAACGCTCCACCAGATCCGGGCGCATCGCATCGGGCATGTCGGGCACCGCATAGCGCAGCGCCTGATCCAGACCGAGGCCGATCACATGGCGCGCGGTTTCATCGTCGGGAACAGTCAGGCCCAGGTCGCGGCATGCGGCCTGGATCGAGCCCGCGATCACCGCGGTTGAATCCATCACCGTGCCGTCCCAGTCGAACACGATCAAATCGTAGCGTTTGCTCATTACATCACTGCCAAAAAGAAGGCGCGGATATTACCACTTTCATGATGCTCCCCCAACCTGTGCCACAATGCCAGGATGCAAAAACCCATACAAACTCAATGGCTGCTGTATTGCCGCCCCGGCTTCGAGCAGGATTGCGCGCAGGAAACGCTGCGCCAGGCAAAACAGCAAAAACCCATCATCGCCGCAGAGCAGCCCGCCGTCATTGCCGGCAGCGGTTATGTGGTTGTCACGCTCAACGAGCAGGCATTGAATTACCGCGAACTGATCTTCGCACGCCAGCTGATCCGCTTGCATCAAACCATCGCTGCACTGCCGGATCGCGACCGTCTGACACCGATCATGGATGCCATCGCCGCGCTGCCGGACAACTTCGGCACGCTGTGGCTGGAAGTGCCGGACACCAACGAGGGCAAGTTGCTGGCCACCTTTACGCGCCGCTTCCAGCCCTTGCTGGAGACCGCATTGCGCGAGCAGGGACGCTTGCGGGACGATCCGCGCGCCCACCGTTTGCATATTTTCTTTCCAGACAAAAATTCCGTGCTGATCGGCGGCAGCGACCCGCACAACAGCGCCGAAACGATCATGGGCATCGTCCGCCAGTCCATGCCCGCCGAGGCGCCGAGCCGTTCCACGATGAAACTGGCCGAAGCCATCGAAGTGTTCATGGATCGCAGCGAGCAGACACGCTTGTTGCGCCAGGGCATGACGGCGGTGGACCTGGGCGCGGCGCCCGGCGGCTGGACCTGGCAACTGGTCAAGCGCGGCATTCGCGTCACCGCGGTGGACAACGGTCCGATGAAAGGCGTGCTGGCGACGCATCCGCTGGTGCAACATCTCAGGCAGGACGGCTTCAAATATGCGCCGCGCAAAGCGGCGGACTGGCTGGTGTGCGACATGGTGGAAAAACCCTCCAGGGTCGCCACGCTGGTCGGAGCATGGTTCGCCGCAGGCTGGTGCAAACATGCGATCTTCAACCTGAAACTGCCGATGAAGCAGCGCGTCGCCGCACTCGACAGCGCATTGGGCGGCATCCGCAAACAACTGGATGAAGAGGGCATCAACTACCGCATGATGGCGAAACAGCTGTATCACGACCGGGAAGAAGTGACAGTGTTTCTGACAAGAACCAAAGGATAAGACAGTATCGTTGTTTCCCTGATGACAGGCGTTTCGAAATCAGGCAAGACGGTTAAATTAGCTAGCGCCTTTTTTTCTTTGTCCCGAGATATTCTGCCGGAAAGCCCGTGATGCCAAGCAAGTATTTTTCGCTCAGCAGATTGCTCTCATGGTGCAGAAACTCAAGAAAGGCCCTGGCAACCACCGACAGGTGCTTGTCTTTGGGATAGGCCAGGTACCAGTGACGGCGGATCGGAAAACCTGTTACATCAAGTATTGTCAACTCTTCACCGCTGCGTTCCAGCGCGAGGGTATGCGCCGACAGCACGGCGATGCCCAGCCCGCCAGCCACTGCCTGCTTGATCGCCTCGTTGCTGCCCAGTTCCATCCTGACCTTGAGTTTCAGCCCGCGTTCGGCAAAAAACTGCTCGGTGGCCAGACGGATGCCTGAGCCTGCTTCACGCATCAGGAACTGTTCTTCCACCAGCCGTTGCGGCGAAATATTCTTCTTGCCCGCCAGTGGATGGCTGCCGGAAGCCAGCACCACCAGCGGATTCTCCATGAAAGATTCGAATTCAACATCCATGTGCTCGGGCGGCTGGCCGAGCACGTACAGGTCGTCCATGTTGTCGGCCATGCGCTGCAACACCCTCTCGCGATTGGTCACTTTGAGCGAGACATCGATGCCGGGATAACGCTGGCAAAAAATACCCAGCAGGCGCGGCACGAAATATTTGGCTGTGGTGATGACAGCCAGACGCAGCTTGCCCGCCTTCACACCCTTCATGTCCGACACCAGCATTTCGAATCGGTCCAGGCCTTCGAAAATATCCCGGCAGACCTTGAGCAGCTCGCGCCCGGTATCGGTCAGGTATACCTTTTTGCCGACCTGCTCCAGCAACGGCAGACCGACGATGTCAGTCAGCTGCTTGAGCTGGATCGATACCGTCGGCTGGGTGGTGTACAGCTCTTCGGCGGCGCGCGTGAAGCTGAGATTGCGCGCCACCGCTTCGAACACCTTCAGCTGGCGCAGTGTTGCGTTTTTTATCATGGCTTTGTATCCAACATGTCATTGACTATAGTCTATCGTTAGCATCAAAAAATACAATTATTATTTATGGTTAATCTTGACTATATTGCTCGAACGCTCAATTGAGCCACAGGTTTTTCACCTTGAAAGACATTTGTTCAACAATAAATAAAGGAGCTTGCAATGGCAGTCAAGACCTACAACGCCGGTGTAAAGGAATACCGGCAAACCTACTGGACGCCTGAATACACACCGCTGGATACCGACATCCTGGCCTGTTTCAAAATCACCCCTCAGCCTGGAGTGGACCGCGAAGAAGTTGCCGCCGCAGTGGCTGCCGAGTCTTCGACCGGTACATGGACCACGGTGTGGACCGACCTGCTGACCGATCTCGATTACTACAAGGGCCGCGCCTATCGCATCGAAGACGTGCCCGGCGACGATACCTGCTTCTACGCTTTCGTGGCCTACCCGATCGACCTGTTCGAGGAAGGTTCCGTGGTCAACGTGCTCACTTCATTGGTGGGCAACGTGTTCGGCTTCAAGGCGCTGCGTGCCCTGCGTTTGGAAGATGTGCGCTTCCCGATCGCTTACGTGAAGACCTGCGGCGGTCCGCCACAGGGTATCCAGGTCGAGCGCGACAAGATGAACAAGTATGGCCGTCCGTTGCTGGGCTGCACCATCAAGCCGAAGCTGGGACTGTCCGCCAAGAACTACGGTCGTGCCGTTTACGAGTGCCTGCGCGGCGGTCTGGACTTCACCAAGGACGACGAGAACGTCAACAGCCAGCCGTTCATGCGCTGGCGCGACCGTTTCGAATTCGTGCATGAAGCCACGCTGAAAGCACAACGCGAGACCGGCGAACGCAAGGGCCATTACCTGAACGTGACCGCCCCGACCCCGGAAGAAATGTACAAGCGCGCCGAGTTCGCGAAGGAAATCGGTGCACCGATCATCATGCACGACTACCTGACCGGCGGCCTGACGGCCAACACCGGCCTGGCCAACTGGTGCCGCAACAACGGCATGCTGCTGCATATCCACCGCGCGATGCACGCCGTGCTGGATCGCAACCCGCACCACGGTATCCACTTCCGTGTGCTGACCAAGGTGCTGCGGCTGTCCGGCGGCGACCACCTGCACTCCGGCACCGTGGTGGGCAAGCTGGAAGGCGATCGCGAAGCCACGCTGGGCTGGATCGACACCATGCGCGACGAGTTCATCAAGGAAGACCGCAGCCGCGGCCTGTTCTTCGACCAGGACTGGGGCTCCATGCCGGGCGTGATGCCGGTCGCCTCCGGCGGTATCCATGTCTGGCACATGCCGGCACTTGTCAACATCTTCGGCGACGACTCGGTGCTGCAATTCGGCGGCGGTACGCTGGGCCACCCATGGGGCAACGCGGCCGGTGCTGCAGCCAACCGTGTCGCACTGGAAGCCTGTGTGGCAGCGCGCAACCAGGGTGTTGCCATCGAGAAGGAAGGCAAGGCCATCCTGACCAAGGCGGCCGAAAGCAGCCCGGAACTGAAGATCGCCATGGAAACATGGAAAGAGATCAAGTTCGAATTCGACACGGTGGACAAACTGGACGTGGCGCACAAGTGATCTTGCGGCTGCGTCGCAAGGTCATCCCGGACGCACCCTGGCGCGATCCGGGATCCACAACCCAAATAAATTGAAAGGATTGAAATCATGAGTGAAGTAATGGATTACAAATCGCGCCTGTCCGATCCGGGCAGCCGCAAGTTCGAAACCTTCTCCTATTTGCCGGCAATGACTGAGGCAGAAATCAAGAAGCAGGTGGAATACCTGGTTTCCAAAGGCTGGAACCCGGCCATCGAACATACCGAGCCCGAACACCTGATGGACTCCTACTGGTACATGTGGAAGCTGCCGATGTTCGGTGAAACCGATGTGGCCAAGGTGCTGGCTGAAGCGGAAGCCTGCCACAAGGCCAACCCGAACAACCACGTGCGCCTGATCGGTTACAACAACTTCAACCAGTCGCAGGGCGCGGCGATGGTGATTTTCCGCGGCAAGACCGTTTGATGTTGTGTCACCCCGCCGTTTCCTCTCCTCTTGGCGGCGGGGTTTTTACCGGCACACACCCGATGTTTCGTGCATGGACGCAAGCGGCTGACAGCCACCTGTCGGGTATTACCCGGCCGCTTGCTTCCCTGTATTGACCGATAGATGGAGAAAAGCATGAGCGATATCATCCAGCAGTACCACATAGATCAAGAACCTTATTACCGTCCCGTCTCCGACGAGGTGGAGCTGTATGAAGCCACCTACGGCGTGCGCATGCCGATGATGCTGAAAGGCCCGACCGGCTGCGGCAAGTCCCGCTTTGTCGAACACATGGCCTGGAAACTGGGCAAGCCGCTGATCACCGTGGCCTGCAACGAGGATATGACCGCCTCCGACCTGGTCGGCCGCTTCCTGCTCGATGCCGACGGCACCCGCTGGCAGGATGGTCCGCTCGCCCTGGCCGCCCGCTACGGCGCGATCTGCTATCTGGACGAGGTGGTTGAAGCACGCCAGGACACTACCGTGGTAATCCACCCGCTGACCGACAATCGCCGCGTGCTGCCGCTGGAAAAGAAGGGCGAACTGGTCAGGGCCCATCCCGATTTCCAGCTGGTGATCTCCTACAATCCCGGCTACCAGAGCCTGATGAAGGATCTCAAGCAGTCCACCAAACAGCGATTCGGCGCGCTCGACTTCGACTATCCCGAACATACGATCGAAATGGAGATCGTTGCGCACGAAACCGGCGTCGATGCGGAAATGGCCGGCAAGCTGGTTTCCATCGCCGAGCGTGCCCGCAACCTGAAGGGCCACGGGCTGGACGAGGGTATCTCGACGCGCATGCTGATCTACGCGGGCAGCCTGATCGCCACCAACGTCGATCCGGTCAAGGCATGCCGTGTGGCGCTGGTACGCCCGATCACCGACGATCCCGACATGCGCGATGCGCTCGACGCGGCAGTGACCACGTTCTTCTGATCCGCGGGACGGCGACCATGGCTATCAATCTCGAAGACTATCAGGAACTGACGGACTCGCTTTCTGCGGAATTGCAGGAGAGCCTGCATTCAGCATGGCAGGAAGCGGCCAAGGTATTCAGTGCGCGCGGCCTGGACAATTATCTCAAGGGCGCTGCCGCACTCAAGAGTCTGGGCAAGGGCGACGAGCTGGTTGCCACCTGGATCGACCATGCCCCGCTGGTCG